>JAYRNS010000907.1:0-2325 GCA_041912075.1 Anaerolineae bacterium | reverse complement strand
CACGTGCCGCAGGGACGATCCCGACCGGCCGGTGCCGTACATAACAGCGCCTGCGCAAACGCCAGCGCCAGGGTGCGTTTACCAACCCCCGGTGGACCCGTCAAACAGTATGCGTGGTGAACCGTGCCGCGGGCGAGTGCGCCACGCAGCCAGCCCACCGCCCAATCGTGCCCGATGATGGTGTCCATCGTATCCTCTGCTAACGCGCAAACAAAAAAGACAATACCATCGATTCCATTCCATGTCAAAAAAGACACGAACTTTTGGCCGTGCGTCTTTGACAAAAGGTTTGCCCGGTGGTATTCTCGCACTGTATTTGGTTGTTACAGGCTCATACACGAAGTTTGCAGGAGGCTCTTTGAAGATGTCGACCCTTTACGCTGCCGAAGCGGTGCATACCGTGACCCCGTGGCTCGATCTGCCTGACCCGCGCCGGACGTTGTACGAGACTGACCCTGCCATCTACGAGGCGATCGAACTGGAACGGATGCGCCAGATTGCAGGTATCGAACTGATTGCTTCCGAAAACTACACCAGCCCCGCCGTCCTGGCGGCCATGGGTTCGGTGCTGACCAACAAATACGCCGAAGGTTATCCCGGTCGACGCTACTACGGAGGGTGTGAGTTCGTCGACATCGCCGAGAACCTGGCCATCGAACGGGCCACGACCCTGTTTCACGCCGAACATGCCAACGTGCAGGCGCACGCCGGCGCGCAGGCCAATGCCGCCACCTACCTGGCCCTGTTGGAGACCGGCGACACCGTGCTGGCCATGAAGCTCGATCACGGCGGGCACCTGACACACGGTTTCCACCTGAACCAGTCCGGTAAATTGTATAACTTTTTCCATTACGGCGTCAACCAGCAGACCGAGCGGCTGGACTACGACGAGCTGGCCAGCCTGGCACGCACCCACCGCCCGCGCCTGATCGTCGTCGGCGCCAGTGCCTACCCGCGCTTCTTCGACTTCCCGCTGCTGCGGGCGATTGCCGACGAGGTGGGCGCCTACCTGATGATGGACATGGCGCACGTCGCCGGCCTGATCGCCGCCGGTCTGCACCCCGACCCCGTGCCGTACTGCGACGTGGTGACGACCACCACCCACAAGACGCTGCGCGGCCCGCGCGGCGGCATGATCCTGTGCAAAGAGGCAGTGGCCAAGGCGATCGACAAAGCGGTATTTCCTGGTATCCAGGGCGGCCCGCTGATGCACGTCATCGCCGCCAAAGCCGTCGCCCTGCACGAGGCGGCGCAGCCCGGTTTCAAGGCCTACCAGCAGCGTGTCCTCGACAACGCCCAGGCCCTGGCGGCCGAGCTGCAAGCACAGGGGCTGCGTCTGGTCAGCGGTGGCACCGACAACCACCTGCTGCTGGTCGATCTGACGCCGGCCGGTGTGACTGGCAAAGCCGCCGAGCGCGCCCTCGATGCCGCCGGCATCCACACCAACAAGAATATGATTCCCTACGACACCAAACCGGCCCTGACCGCCAGCGGGATTCGCCTGGGCACACCGGCCGCCACCACGCGCGGCATGGGACCGGGCGACATGCGGCAGGTGGGGCGTTGGATTGGCGAGATCGTGCGGCACGTCGATGACCAGGCGGTGATCGACCGTGTGCACGCCGAGGTCAGGGAGTTTGCTTCGGCGTTCCCGGTGCCGGTGTAAGATGGCTGATTTGCCAAAGCAAGCGTTCGTAGTGAGCGCTTTAGCGCTACTTTTCACCGCACCGGTGCCGGTGTAAGATGGCTGATTTGCCAAAGTACGCGGGCCTGGTTATAATAGGCCGCATCGGGCGGTTAGCTCAGTTGGCTAGAGCGCGTCGTTGACATCGACGAGGTCAGAGGTTCGAGCCCTCTATCGCCCACCTCAAAAGGTTGGTTTCGTGAGCTGGTGGTGAAGGCCGCAGTGCGACCACCAGCTTTTGTATTTGTGGGGTTTCTGTCACCCAATCGTGCGCTGCCTGAAGTTGACGCATTACGCGACCAGTGCTAAACTGCCCGCCAGGTGAGATCGACGGGCCGGGCTGCTGCTGGCTTGCAGGTTTTACCAGGTTACACAGAAAATATCACCAACGCATTGATCGGGACGAGTAGGTTCTGCTGGTTACGCCAGAGAGCAGGGGTCCTAGGCTGCAAGCCCCGGCCGTCACCACGAACCGAAAACCCCCCGGGAGCGCATCCTGGAACCCCGCGCTGCGGGCAGTAAAGGATGCCGGTTGGCCCCGTTAGCGGCCTGCGAGTTGGAAACCTTCCTGGTCTGATCCAGGGGTTTCAATTTGGGTGGAACCGCGAGCCTCTCGTCCCAAACGACGAGGGGCTTTTTGT
>JAYRNS010000906.1:0-5520 GCA_041912075.1 Anaerolineae bacterium | reverse complement strand
GTCTTTTCGAAGACGTAGGCGTTGGCCGTGTCGTCGTCGACCGTCGGGTCGGGCCGCGGCAGGTCGAGCGCGTCGCACAGTTCGCTGAGGAAGAGCTGGTAATTAGCGCGCTCGGCCGCGCCGGAGGCTTGCCAGCGGGTGATGAAGGTGGGAAGGGACGCGGGTTCGCTCACAGCGTTCACCTGGCCAGACAAACGAATGCCTGCACGGCGTTGTACCGTGCGGCGCAGTCAACTCAATCCATTTTAGCCGAAAAACAGCGATCGGCCAATCCGTTGATGACAATCCGCTCTGACTCTATGCCGCGACCGCCAGGCACTCCGTTCAAACCGCTCCCCGAATCCGCGCACAGTAGTCCGCGTCGCGGCCGAGCTGGCGCTCGGCGCTCCGACAAGGCGCTCCCTACTCCCTACTCCGTACTCCCACTCCCAATTGGCAAGCCCCAGCACATCTGTTAGAATCCCACCATGACCACACGCATCATCTTCCACCTCGACCTCGATGCGTTTTTTGCATCGGTCGAGATCCTGCAAAACCCCGAGCTCGCCGGCAAACCGGTGCTGGTGGGCGGCCGGCCGGAGGAGCGCGGCGTCGTCGCGGCCGCGTCCTACCCGGCGCGTGCCTTTGGCTGCCGCTCGGCTATGCCCATGGCGCAGGCGCTCAAGCTCTGTCCCGAAGCCATCGTCCTGCCGCCGCGGCACGGGCTCTACCGCCAGGTCTCGCAGCGGGTCATGGCCATCCTGCACGCGACGACGCCGCTGGTCGAGCAGATCAGCATCGACGAGGCGTTTCTCGACGTCAGCGCCCAGGTCGAGAATTGGGACGCGGCCGTGACCCTGGCCCAGCACCTGCAGACCCGCGTGCGCGACGAGATCGGCCTTTCGGCCTCGTTGGGTGTGGCGACCAACAAACAGGTGGCGAAGGTGGCGTCCGATTTGCACAAGCCGGGTGGGCTGACGGTGGTGCCACCGGGGACGGAAGCCGAATTCCTGGCGCCGCTGCCGGCGCGCGCCCTGTGGGGCGTGGGGCCGGTAACCGCCGGCCGCCTGGCGGAGATGGGGGTGACGACGATCGGCCAGCTGGCCGCGCTGCCGGCGGCGCAGCTGCGGAGCGCCTTTGGCAAACACGGCGCCGACCTGGCGGCACGCGCCGGCGGCAGCGACGACAGCCCGATCGTCACCGAATACGAGCGCAAGTCCTACAGCCAGGAGCGGACCTTCAACCAGGACCTCTCCGATCTGCGCCGGCTGAAGGGGCAATTGTGGAGGATGAGCCAGGGGGTGGCGGAGGACCTCAAACGGGCGGGGCTGGCCGGCGGCACGGTGGCCATCAAATTACGCTACAGCGACTTCACCACAGTCACGCGCCAGATGACGCTGGCCGTGCCGACCGACGACGCCATCGAGATCTACCGCGCCGCGCTGACCCTGCTCGAACGCACCTGGCAGCTGGGCCGCCCCGTACGTCTGCTCGGCGTCGGCGCCCACCAGCTCAGCCAACCGACGGGGCAGCTGTCGTTATTCGGGGATGGTGGGTAGGTGGCGACACTTACAAAGCCCCATCTCACGGTGTTGAGTCCGCCCGCCAATCCCGATCTGGAAGCGGTCATTGCGGTTCATGGTCTGAGACAAGGCGAAGAGGAGAAACGTTGACAGGGTTTTCCATGTGTATATAATTAAAGCACAATCCAGAGTGCTTAAGGAGTACGCCATGAACGTCGCGTCAAGTTCGGTAAGAATCAATGTGCTGCTGCCGGCGGAGGTGGCACAAGCGTTGCGCGCGGTAGTTCCCCCGCGCAAACGGGCACGCTTCATCGCCGGGGCGGTCGAACGCGAGCTGCGGCGCATTCAGCTGGAGACCGCACTGGCCGCCAGTGCCGGGGCGTGGCAGGATGCCGATCATCCGGAGCTGGCGGATGGCCCCGCGATTGACCTGTGGATCGCCGAAGGGCGTACCCAGCTTGGTTGGGATCGTCCCGGGGAGCCATGACGATGCCCGTGTACTTGTTGGATACTGGCATCCTGATTCGACATCTGCGCAACCGGCCCGGTTACCCCGAGCTTGTGCAGCGCCTGAATCAGAGTGGTGACCTGGTCATTTCGGCGTTTACGCGGGTCGAAGTGCTGCGGGGGATGCGCGATCACGAGCGTGAGCGCACGTTGAACCTGCTCAACAGCTTTGTCACCCAGGTGATCGACCAGGCGACGGCTGACCAGGCGGGGGAGTGGCTGCGCGCCTGGCAGGCCCGCGGCGTCACTTTGGGCGGGCCGGATGCCGTGATCGCAGCCTGCGCCTTTCGGGCTGGCGCGGCGCTCGTCACCACGAATGCGCGCCATTTTCCCATGCCCGAGCTGGTCGTCCTGGCCGTGGACGAGAACGGCCAGATGAGCCCGGTTCAACGTGCGCCTCGTGACTGAGGCATCACAGGATTTCAGATCACTTCTTGCCCCTTACTCCCATCCCACGTTTCACGTTTCACGTTTCACGTTTCACGCCCCTCATGCTATACTTCGCCGTACTTTGCGCAGCATGATGCTGTATCACCGACAACCCAAGGCAACGATGCATGACCACCCAACCAGACTTCGCCCCTGTCTACACTTATGTGAGTGAACGGCTGCGCCGTGAACTGGCGGCCAACCTGACCTACCACAGCGCCTACCACACCCTTGAAGAAGTCCTGCCAGCGGCTGAGCGCCTGGCGGCGATGGCGGGTCTGAACGGCGAAGAGGCTCTGCTTCTGCGTACCGCTGCCTTGTACCACGACATCGGCTACATCGAAACGCGCGCCGGGCACGAGGAGGTCAGTGCGGCGATCGCAGCGGCAACCCTGCCCCAATTTGGTTATGCACCACACCAGGTGGCCCGCATCGTCGCGCTGATTCGCGCCACCCGGCTGCCCCACCAACCTGATGACCTGCTGGCCGAATTGATGGCCGACGCCGACCTCGATTCGTTGGGCAGCGAGTCTTTCCACGCGCGCAACGCCGACTTACGCGCGGAAATGGCGGCTTACGGTGAGGCCATGTCCGATTGTGACTGGTACCGCCACGAAGTGGCATTCTTACAAGACCATCGCTACTTCACGCCGATGGCCCGCGCCCTGCGCCAGGCCGGCAAACAGCATAACCTGCAAACGGTTCTGGCCCAACTGGCCAACTGCGAG
The DNA here is from genome assembly GCA_041912075.1 of Anaerolineae bacterium. Taxonomy (GTDB): domain Bacteria; phylum Chloroflexota; class Anaerolineae; order SSC4; family Amarolineaceae; genus SSC4. The sequence continues at coordinate 2,354 of JAYRNS010000906.1, read as the reverse complement.
GTGTCACTTGAGCCAGGCTGAACTCATGCGCTCGACGCCGGCCCAGCGCGGGGGAGCCCTGGGCCTCGTGTTGGCGGTCCCCGTGGTACTCCTGCTCTACTTGGGTGCCCTCGTGGCACGCCTGCCTTTTGTCCCATTCGATCTTGTGTTGGCATCACCATCGAGTTCGTGGAGCCAGCGTCTGTTCGGTGTGGTGATTTTTATGGGAGGTGCCGTTCTGTTTGGTGCGCTCATCGGGCGCAACGCGGCCCGCACCACGCGCCCGGCCTGGCAGGTGGGCGCCCGCATTGGCTCGTTCCTCGCCGTGGCCCTCATCCTGTTCGAGCTGACAGTGGGCGAATCGGCCGCTTCCCCCGGTGTGACGGCCCTCTACCTGGCGGTGCTGATCACCGGCTGGGGCCTGGGCGTCGGCCGGCTGCTGCAGCGCTCGCTGCCGGCTCCCGACGAAGCGCCGGTCTGAACAGCATTTGGCCAGCGTCTGGGCTGGAAAGTGAACAACGTGCCGTGGTAGGATGGGGACGCTCGTAGGAAGTCATCGACGAAGAGCCTATCCGAATAACCTTGTATGGGCCTACAGAAACCGCCTTGCCGTGGTTATTCGGATAGGCTCAAAGGAGAGATCACCATGGCCGATTATGCATTCACCACCACCTGGCGTCTGGCCGCCCCCATCGAGCCGGTTTACGATGCCATCGTGCACAGCGAGCGCTGGCCCTCCTGGTGGAAAGGTGTGGAACGTGTGGAGGAGCTGCGTCCGGGTGACGCCGACGGCATCGGCAGCCTGCGGCGTTACACCTGGAAGAGCAAGCTGCCCTACCGGCTCGTGTTCGACATGACCGTCACGCAGATCGAGGCTCCCTCCTACCTGGCCGGCCAGGCCAGCGGCGAGCTCGAGGGCACCGGTATCTGGCACCTCAGCAGCGACGGCCAGGTCACCACCGTCCGTTACGACTGGAACGTCCGCACCACCAAAGCCTGGATGAACGCCCTGGCGCCGATCGCCCGCCCGTTTTTTGCCTACAACCACGACGTCGTGATGCAGTGGGGCGGTGAAGGGCTGGCACAGCTGCTGAATACCAGGCTGGTGACGACGGGGTAGCGATTTTGGATTTTGGATTTTAGATTTTGGATTGGGGCAATGGATTTGGCGGTCGGCGAACAGTACGGTATCATTATTATTAGTTTGACCTGTGTTCCCTACTGAGTGTCTGATCGCGAAGTACCGGGGGAGAACTTCATGGAACTCAATCGTTACCAGGTGTTGGGCGTGGGCGTGGGCCTGTTCGTCGTGTTGATTGTGGCCGTCTTGCTGCTGCGCAAGCTGATGACGGCACGCGGTGACGTGGCACTGCCTGAGTTCAGCGAAGCACCGGAATTGACAACGGCGACCGCCGACGCATAGGGTATGGCCAGTACTCTGTTTGGCTAGAATGGGCACACATCGCGCTCGTGTACGAGCGCAGTATGGTGACATAATCCGACCGAACAGCGCACTGGCCTGGTGTTGATGGGGGCTGGATGGCGCAGCATCGTCCAGCCCCCGTTTTTTGGGTCGCTGGCACGGGTGTGGAACATTTCGCCTGCGCCGGGCGTCTTCAACCCATGCGTTGCGCACCGGTTCTGCGCGTGAGTGGGGCTTCGACGGTCGATTGACTGGCGAGACAGCCCGCACTGGCCGCCACGGACCGGGTTATCACAGAGATGTCTGAAACCAGCTACTGCTAAAGGAGAAAAATCGTTTCATGCGAAACAAAATCTATGTGTTCATTGCCGTCATGGCTGTATCGTCACTGCTCCTGGCCGCCTGTGTGCCGGCCACCGGCAGCCCCGCACCGGCTGACGTGAGCGGCCAACCAACCGAAGCAGCCACACCCACCGGTGGTGAAATCACCCCAGCCGAGCCAACCGCGCTGACCGCCACACCTTGGGCGCTGCAAGCCTTTGGCGGCGCCGATGTCCCGCTGGCCGCCCTGCAGGGCAAAAACATCACCCTCGAGTTCCGCGCCGATGGCGGGGCCGGTGGTTCGGCCGGCTGTAACATCTACGGCGGTGATTACACGGTGGATGGTAACAAACTCACCTTTTCGCCGCTGATCACCACCATGATGGCGTGTGACCCGCCCCTGATGACCCTGGAGCAGGCCTACCTGGCTGCCCTGGCCAAAACCGCCAGCTTCAAGGTCGTGGACGGCCAGCTTGACCTGTTGGATGCCAACGATCAGATGATCCTCAGCTTCCTCCCGCTGGAGAGCAAGGGTCTGGAAGGCACGAACTGGACCGCCACCGGTGTCAACAACGGCAAACAGGCCGTCGTCTCGGTCCAGACCGGCACCGAAATCACGGCACTGTTCGAG
>JAYRNS010000905.1:0-6908 GCA_041912075.1 Anaerolineae bacterium | reverse complement strand
TGACACGTGAGGCGTGAAACGTGAGGCGTGAAACGTGAGGCGTGAAGCGTGAGGCGTGAAACGTGAGGCGTGAAGCGTGAGGCGTGACCGAGTAGTCAAGCGTCACGTCCTCACGTCTTCGCGTTTCACGTCCTCACGTCTCACGCCTTCACACCTCACGTCCTCACAAACAACCCACGGTCCACCAACTCCCAGCGCATTTGCGCACCCACCTGCCCCCTGCTATAATGCCCGCTCACTCCCCCGATAAAACAAATCCTTGTGAGCGAGACGACACGATGAAACCACGAACCCACCTGGCTGCCATCCCCTTGCTGGCACTGGTGGTGGCGTTGCTTGTCACCAACCTGGTCACTCCCGTCGCTGGATCGAGTTTGCCCCCGGCTGGTTCCTCACCTGAAAACCTGGATTTCCAGGTCATTGGTCAAATCGGCGGCGCCGGCTATGCCGTCACCGCCGCCGGCACCACCGCCTACGTGGGCAGCGGGCCACGGCTGGCGGTGGTCAACCTGACCAACCCGGCTGCCCCCGTGCTGGCCGGTCTGAGCCCCCTTCTGCCTGACATCATACGTGACGTCAAAGTGGTCAATGGTCTGGCTTACCTCGCCGCCGATCAAATGGGCGGGCTGCAGATTCTGGACGTTTCCAATCCGGCCGCCCCACAGCGGCGGGGCTCGCTGGACACACCAGGCACTGCCGCGGGGGTGGCCGTCAGCGATGGACGGGTCTACCTGGTCGATGGTGGCAGCAACAGCGCCCTGCGCATCATCAACGTCAGCAATCCGGCCGCCCCGGCGCTGCTTTCCAGTTTGAGCCTCGGGGTCAACAATGCGCGCAGTGTCTTTGTGGCCAACAACATGGCCTACGTCGCTGCAGGGGCGAACGGCGGGTTAAGAATCATCGACGTCAGCAACCCGCTGGTGCCCGTGCTGCGCGGCTCGTTGGCGACGGCCGGCTCGGCGCTGCGTGTCCAGGTCGTAGGCAGTACCGCTTACATTGCGGACGGCGAGCGCGGGCTGCAGCTGGCCAATGTCACCAACCCTGCCAATCCGCTGGCGCTCGGCCACTTCGACACTTACGGCGCGGCAACGGGCGTCGAAGTCGTGGGCAACACGGCGTACGTGGCCACCAGCCGGGGCATGGAAGTGATCAGCGTGGCCAACCCCAACAACCTGTCACGTGTCGGTGCGTACAACGCAGCGAGTGGCAGCAGCGGGATCGCCGTGGTGGGCGGGCGCGCCATTCTGGTCGAAGAGGATGGGGGCGCGGGCGTGATCAACCTGGCCAATCCGGCCCAGCCCGTGCTGCAAGGGTCGTGGTCGGCACCTGGTGCCGCCTGGGATGTGGCCATCAGCGGGTCGCGGGCGTACGTCGCCACCGGTACCGGCGGGCTGGAAATCGTCGATCTTGGCAATCCCGCGGCGCCGGTGCGCCTGGGTGGTTACGACACCATCGGTGAGGCGCGCGGTGTGGCGGTGGTGGGCAGTCTGGCTTTTGTGGCCGACGGGTATGGGGGCCTGAGCATGGTCGACGTCAGCAACGCCACGGCACCGCTGCTGCGCGGGCGTTACGACACGCCTGGTTTTGCCTCGGCAGTGGATGTAGCCGGCGGTCTGGCTTACGTGGCCGACGGTTACACCGGCGGGCTGCAGATCATCGACGTGAGTAACCCGGCCGCGCCCACCCTGCGCGGCACGTTCGATACCGCCGGCTATGCGCTCGACGTGTCGGTCGATGGCAGCCGTGCGTACGTGGCCGACGGCAGCAATGGCCGGCTCCCGATCATCGACATCAGCAACCCGGCATCACCCACGCTGTTGGGCACGGCCAGCGGTCTGACCTATACCTATGCGGTGGAGGCGGCGGGCAACCGCGCTTACGTGGCCGGCGGAAATCTGCTGATCGTCGACGCCAGTAATCCGACGGCACCATTCCTGGCCGCCTCATTCAACACACCGACCTGGGCGGTCGGCGTCTACCTGCTCGACCGGTTGGCCTACGTGGCCGATGGCAGCCGCGGCGGTGTGCAGGCGGTCGAGGTGATCGGGCCGGGCACGCCGCTGTCACAAGGTGCGTTGGTCCTGCCCACCGGTTACGCTACCGCGGTCACGGCGGCCGGCGATCTGGTGCTGCTGGCCGACCGCGAAGCCGGGCTGTACGTGGTGCGCGTCACGCAGCCACCCACGCCCACCCCATCGCCCACGCCGACGATCACGCCCACACCCACTCTGACACCGACGGCGACACCGACTCCGACACCGACGGCCACGCCCTCGGCACAGCCGCGCTTTTTCCCGTTCGTGCCAAAGCGGCACTAGCACCGGTGCGCCGAGTGAGAGCCTATCCGAATAACCTGGTATTCGCCTCAACAAGGCGCCTGAGGGCAGTTATTCGGATAGGCTCTAGATCGTGTTACCCCGACTGCTCCTCATCCCACCATTTGGACAAACGCCCGTCGGAGCGCGGCGGTTGGTCGACGTAGTGCGAGACGTCGTTGAACACCATCAGCCGCGCCCGAACCGGGCTTTTGAAATCCAACACATTCAGGCAGGCTGGCGACTGGTCCAAGCGATCGCGATAGCCGCGTGCGTCGAAGCCAAGCAGGCTGCTGATGATCAGGCGGATGGTGGCCTTGTGCGACACGACCGCCACATTCTCACCGCTGTGCTGCACAACGATCTCGCGGATGACCGGCAGTGACCGTGCCAGCACGCTGATGCCGGATTCGCCGCCAACCGGGGCAAAAATGTAGGGGTCCTCCTCCCAGGCCGCATATTCGTCGGCAAACTGGATTTCGACCTCAGCCCGGCGCAGGCCCTCCCAGTGACCGTGATCGATCTCGCGCAGACCATCGCGCGGAATGGGCGTGAGCCCGTGTGGCTGCCCGATGTACGTGGCCGTGGCTATCGTACGACGCATCGGGCTGGCATAGACTGCCGTGATGTGGTCATCCGCCAGCCGCCGGCCGAGCGCCTGCGCTTGGGCGCGGCCGACATCCGAAAGTTCGACGTCGGTCGAGCCGGCAAACCGGTCCTCGGCCGTGAGCACCGTTGCGCCGTGACGGATCAGGAAAAGTCGTGTGGTCATACGTTCGTTGCCTCCTCGACTTGCAGTATACCATAACTTGAGCGTGCCAGCTTCAATGCCGGCCACGCATCGCCTGTGCGACCAGAGCCCAAACCGGCCGGGCCGCGATCGGCACAATCTGCGTCACGCCTGGTAAAGGACACGCTCATAGGCCGCGATGGTTTGCTGGGCCGTACGCTGCCAGGTAAATGTGCGCGCCCGCAGAACAGCCTGTGCACGTAGATCATCCAACAAGCCCGGTTCGGTCAGTGCGCGTGCGATAACACCTGCAATATCGTCCGCACTCGTCGGATCGAACAGGAGCGCCGCCTCGCTGCCAACCACCTCCGGCAGGCTGGAGGTCCGGCTGCATGCCACCGCCGCCCCGCACGCCATCGCCTCCAACACGGGCAGACCAAATCCTTCATAGAGGGAAGGCAATACAAACAGGGCAGCGCCGCTGTACAGGGCCGGCAAATCGGCTTCAGCGACGGCCCCCAGCACGCGCACATCCTCCGTCAGACCCGCATCGGCGATCGTCTGGCGAATGCCGGTGTCGCGCGGGTCTTCACGACCGGCGAGAAGGAGGGGGGGGAGGGGTTGGGAAGTGGGGGTTAGGAGGTGGGGGCTGGATTTTAGGCGGGCCCAGGCCTGGATGAGGGTAGGCAGGTTTTTGTGTGGTTTGTTGGAGCCGACGAAGAGCACGTAAGTGGCGGGCAGGTTGAGCCGCTGGCGGAGGGCGGCCACGTCGGCCACTGATGCCGGCTGGAAATGGATGTCGGCGGCGGCGGGCGTCACGGTGATGCGCTGCGGGTCGACGCCGTAGACATTCTGCAGGTCCGCGGCCGCTGAGGCGGACAGGGTCAGGACGTGGCGTGAGCGCGCCAGGGCCAGCCGTGTGGTGAGCTCGAAGATGATCCGGTGCCAGGGCGACGGCAGATAGGCCGGATAGCGGTGCGAGATGATGTCGTAGACGGTGGTCACCGTGGGAGGCGATACTACGTAGGGGCGAATGTAGTACGGGAAATGCACGAGATTGGCTGACCGCAGCTGCCGCGGCAGCCCGAGTTGTTCCTGCCACGAAAAGACGGCCGGTGCGACTTCGTGGAGGCGTGCATTACCAGGTTCTGCCAGCGCGGCCATGTCATACCGGGTTTCGGCCATCTGCCGTGGGTTGATGGTAAAGGCGAAATCCCAATCCGGCGCCACCAGCGGCAGGTGGCGGGCCAGGTGGTACGTGTAACGCCCGATTCCTGGGAAATGATCGCTGATCGTGCGGGCATCCAGGATCACGGTGGGTGGCATGCTGCTACTCATTGGCTGGACCGGGCATGCCCCGCAGCAGGAGAGCGAGGAGCCGCTGGTTCGTCCGGCTGTAGTGTTTGGCGTAGAAGTAACGCAGACTGGTGTAGTAGGCTGCCGGCGCCTGGCGGTTCTGGCGCAGCGATTGGCCGCCGACATGCACGACGCGCGCCGCCGGCGCCCGCCACACCTCCCAACCAGCCTGGCGGGCGCGGAAGCACAGCTCGTTGTCCTCGAAATACATAAAAATGGCCTCATACAGACCACCGGTCTGCACATAGACCGCGCGCCGCAGCAGCAGACAGGCTCCGCTGACCCAATCGACCGCCGCCGCCGTCGCCGCACCCCAGTCGTGGAGAGGACCCAGGTGCAGGGCCCGCTTGACGTTGCGGCGCAACAGGTAGACCGGTGTGGGATCGCCGCCAAAACCGTAGGGCTGCGGAGTACCGTCTGGCAGCACCAGGGCTGGACCCACGACACCGGCCGCCGGATGGTTGGTCAGAAATGCCACCAGGGCCGCCAGAGACCCCGGTGCCGGCTCGGTGTCGGGGTTGAGCAGCAGCAGAAAATCACCCTGGGCCAGTGCCAACCCCTGGTTGTTGGCCCGTGCATAACCGGGGTTGTCCGGGTTGGCCAGCCAGTGGACATCCGCAAAACGCGGGGACAGTTGTTCCACTGTGTCATCGGTCGAGCCGTTGTCCACGACAATAGCTTCCCAAACCAGATCACCAACCGCTGCCGGCAAGGATGCCAGCGTCCGTTCCAAGAGGCTGCGCACGTTCCACGAGACGATGACGATCGAGAGGTCCATGTGTGGTGGCGTCCCCCAGTGTGTTGCCTCGATCAGCCCCGGCCAGCCATCGCCACCAGCCGGTCGAACCGCTGCGCCAGTGCACCGGCCAGCGCGCGCCGCTCGAACTGCGCCTGCGCCGCGGCAAAACCGGGCCAGGTCCGGCCGGCACGCCAACCTGCCACCAGCGCTTCGATGGCCTGGGCAATGGCTGATGGGTCGTCGGGTGCGGCGGTGATGCCAACGTCATACGTCTCGACGATGTCCGCCGCCGCGTTGCCGGTGGCCAGGGCCAAGATGGGTATCCCGGCACCAATATAGTCGAACAACTTCAGGGTAGCTACGCTGCGCTGCCCCGACGCCGTCACCAACAGCAGGGCGTCGGCATCGAGCTGGTATTGGTGTGCGTGCCGCCGTGACACGGGTGGGAGGAACGTCACGATGTTTTCCAAACCGTGTGCGTAGGCTGCGGCCCACTCGGCCGGCCGGGTATCACCCACGACCTGCACACGCAGCGGCGGATCTGGCTGACGTTGGACGACCTCGGCGACGGCGGCAAAGAAGGCCTCGGCCGAGGTGCCCTGCCGGCTCGATGACAATGCACCGGTGTAGACGAGCAAAAAGGTGCCGTCGGGTGCACGCTGCCGGCTCAGCCCGGCAAACTCGGCCGCGTCGTACCCGTTGGTGATCGTCGTGATCCGGCCGGCCGCGGATGGATAGCGGGTGCGCAAATCGTCGGCGATGGGCGCGGTCGCGGTGACGACCCCCGCTGCGCCCAGGACCACGCCGCGCTCCAGGCGACTTTCCAGCGCATGGCGCCGCGCCCCGGCACGCAGCAGCGGGTTGGGCGGCTCGAACAGCCAGCCATCACGCAGATCGGCCACCCAGGGCAGGCCGCTGCCGCGCTGCAAACGCTGCGCGACGAGGTGCGTCGTCTCCGGCGGTGAAGTACTGAAGATCAGGGCTGGTTGTTCCTCAAAGATGACCCGGCGGCCACGGCGCACCGCCGGCCACCACCAGCCGATTTTGGTGTCTGGCACCATCAGTTGGTCACGCAGACGGCCCAGGGTGCTGCGGTTGGAGACCGTGGCAATACGAAACTGTTCCTGCTGCGTCACCGCAGTCGCCCGGCCGCGTCGCAGCGGGCTGAACAGGGTGTGTACCAGGTCGTTGGCGCGAAAGACGTGGCCCGCACTGTCGTCCGCCAGGCTGCCGTAGCGCCCCGTCGTCAGAATGACCGGCGCATAACCGAAGTCGGGCATATAACGGGCGAATTTCAGCACCCGTTCGGCACCGGTCGAGATGATGGGGGGGTAGTCGTGGACGACGATAAGGACCTTGGTCATTTTGGATTTTGGATTTTGGATTTTGGATTTCGGAGGCCGAGGTAGACAGCGAGCAGGTTCTGGGATTGGTGTTCCCAGTTGTATTCGGTGCGGGCGGCGTGGAGGCCGGCGGCGCGCAGGGTGGCGCGGCGGTTGTCGTCGGCGAGGACCTCCAGGATGCCAACTGCAATGGCTTCGGGCCTCAGGTTGGGAATGGTTACCCCGGCGCCGGTGAGACGTGTCAGGCGCCCCAGTTCGGGCCAGTCGGTGGCCACAAAGGGTAGACCGGCCATCATGTACTCGAAGAGTTTGTTGGGCAGAGTGAAGCGGTGGTTCTTGTTATGCCCGGCGAGCAGGATCATACCCACGTCCGCCGAAGCGGTGGCCGCCAGGAGTTCGCTGCCCGGCAGGGCATCGAGGACATG
>JAYRNS010000904.1:0-3539 GCA_041912075.1 Anaerolineae bacterium | reverse complement strand
TGGAGATGAACTCGCACTGGCTGGCAGGTCGGCGGTGTACCGTGAGGCGGCTAGTGGGTCCTTTGGCTTGAGCATAGCCATCGAATACGCTCGACCCATGGCTACAGTCATGGCAAGTGACCCACTAGTCGAACAGTAGGAGGCAAAAAATGAATTCCATCAACAGGACCGCAAGAATCGCCGGATTCCTGTACCTCGTCTACATCATCATTCACGTTGCGTCGGACGTGATGGGTCGCTCCAGGTTCATCGTACTTGGCGATGCCGCGACCACGGCCCGGAATATTGCGGCGCATGAGGGGTCGTTTCGTGCCGCTATCGTGGGTGACCTGCTGGCAGCGCTGCTCTTTCTGCTGGCAGCCTGGGCATTGTACAGCTTGTTGAAACCAGTCAATCCGAACGTCGCCCTGCTGTTCCTACTGCTCAACCTGGTGGGTGTCGCTGTCCGCTGACGTGCCCCGGCTGCAACGTCTCGTCCACGACGCGCACCAGCTCAACCATCGGCGCGTCGAGTTTGGTCTCATGGCGTGTGATCCAGGCTCCGCCGCACCCACTCGGCCGCTCGACGCCCCAGGGCCTACCATTCCGTTGCCAGTGCCACGCCCCCCAGAGCAGCCACGATGGGCTGCGCGCTCGTGGCCGGAAGAAGCAGCATGGCTTGCACGTTGCAGCCTCCATGTGCACCCCGCACCCCAAGTCGGCCATTCGCGTATCCGTGCGCCCATTCGCGGACGGCCAACCCAGCCTTTCGCGACAACAGGCCAGCTCGAGGGAGCTGGCCTGTTGAGTGATATCGAGGCTGCCCTGCAGCCGGGTAGTCAGTCAGGTCGGAGCGACGCCGGCGGGGAGGGGCATCGGGCGCTGACGTGCCCGTGGGCGGTCGTTGTGCGCCTGGCTGCGCTGCCACACGGGTGCCGGCAGTGGCAGCGTGGGGGCACCGACCGGCAGCATGGGCCGCACTGGTTTCGGTGCCAGGGCCGGGCGACGGTAGCCAATCGCCCGCATGACGTCGACCTGCGACTGCTGGGCCATCACCCGCTGCACCAGACGTCCGTTCCGTTCCTCGATAACGATACGCCGCGGTTCCGGTGCCAGGCAGTGATGCGCACCCCCGCGCCCGGAGATCATCTGCTGGTACGCCCCTACCCCGCACACCGCCAGCACAGTGCCAGCGCCGGTATCGGGCAGCATCAGCGGCGCCTTGCCTGGCCTGGGATAGACGTCGTCCGAGTCACACGTCCAGCGGCTGCCCAGGCGTACCGGCCGCACCGGTTTTTCCCAACCCTCCAGCGGCAGAATGACGAACTTCTGGTCCGGCACCAGCACACTGTCTGGAGCAGCCACCATCAGGCTGCCGTTCAACAGATACCAATCGGCTTCGCCGGCCGGCCCGCTCTTGACCTGGCCCACCTCGAACAAAAAAACGCTGTGGTTGGCCACGGTGTAACGTCCAAATTCGCCCACCAGGTCAGGCACCGGCACGCCGACCTGCGCACACAGCGCCTGCATCTCCTCCATCAACAGGGTCAGAAACCCGGTATAGTCGAAACTAAAGCGCAAACTGTAGCCCGACGTCGGCGTACCGCCGCCGTAGTTGAAGAAGCGCAGCGTCGGCACGCGCTGGCGCAGCGCACAGTAGTGCGCAATCGATGTGCGCAGCGTTGCCAGGAAGTGATCGGCATCTTCGACCTGGCTGCCGATCATGGCATGATACATCGTCAGCGCGTGCGGCGTGCCGGCCAGACCGGCCACGACCTGCTCGATTTCGGCAGCGGTCAGCCCAAAGCGGTCGTTGCCCAGGTGGCGACCGTCGCGGTTGCCGGCCTCACGTTCGCGTACCCCGAACTGCATGGGCATCTGCGCCGCCCGCAGGTAATCGAACTCATCCAGGTCATCCAGCACCGTAATCAGCTGGCCAAATCCGGCGCGCCGCAGGCGCAGGATATTGGCCAGATACGTTGCATCCTTCGACCCATTGCAAACCAACATGCGATCAGACTTCAGAGTGCCCTCTTTCCACAAACGATGGGCAATCTCCACATCCACGGCCGCCGACGTTTCGTAATGAGCGCCGGCCGCCAGCGCGGTGCGCACGACCTCGGCCGCATAATTGGCCTTGGTCGCATACGCGTAATGAAATACGCCGCCGAAACCAGTCGCCTGGGCCGCCTGGGCCGCCCAGCCCTGCATCGCCTTCACCTGCCGGGTGATTTGCGGCAGATAGACGACCTCCAACGGCGCGCCATAACGCGTGGCCAGCGCCTGCAAGTCCACCTGCTCCCCCAGGAACAGGCGGCCCTCACGACGGGACATGAAATCGGTCAGCGATCCCTCGGCTGGCCGATCGAACTCGTCTTGCATGAACGAAACAAATGTCTGCAACTGGACCAAAACCCTCCTCATGGTGTCTTATGGCTCGTAAAAGAATAACTTCCCGTGAATTGCTGCGAAGTCCAGCCAGATTGCAGGCCGTTAATCTTTTACGATGCCTTGTGTACCCGGTATCGGGCCACGCGCAAATTCCACTACCAGGTATCCGACAGATACCCAGTACCATTCGCCACCGCACGTACAAAACACGCACGGCTGCTGTTTGATATTCACTTACGCGGTTGGCCGGGAAAAAGACACGCCGAGGATGAGTCGGAAAGGAAGGCAGTTCTCAGTGGGCAAAAAAAGAGCCCTACGCCGCGATGGCAAGGGCCAGAAAGGGGACTGACGCGCAAAATGTAGGCGCACTCAGCCACCCAACCGGCCGCTGTGATCGTATGCGGTGAGACTGTCTCCCGAGTCTTTGACCCGGTATGTAGAGCAAACGTCCATATAACCTCACGAAAGCTCATCCGAAGGTCGAGGGCAACAAATCTGACCCAAGACGGTCATCGTGACCGTTATGAAACAGACCGTGTCATTGCTCCCAAATCGGGCAACGCCGGATGAGCGGCCGATACACAGACAGGCTGGTAGTTGATGGCCAGCATGCGCGGGAATAATTATCACATAAATTGGGATGGATGTCAAAAAGAGGGTGAGGCGTGAGGGTGTGAGGCGTGAGCGGGACTGGGGCCGAAGGGGTGGGATCAGGTTCTTGCCGGTAATATTCTTGCACGCTGTGCAAGAACCCTAACGCAAAGTCGCGAAGACGCCAAGACGCCAGGACATTGAGGCTCATTGCTCCTTTGCGTCCTTGCGTCTTTGCGTTGAACTTTTTGGTTCCGGCTTGTCCGGCTTAGGGATGAGCGGCTGGGTCGAGGCCGGGGATGGGTACGTCGAACAGGGTCGGATCGATGTAGGTGTGGAGCAGGAGCCAGCGGCTGGTGACTGCCCAGGGACCCGGCCGTGCGCCCGCGAGATGGGGCACCACGGAGAGGTGTAGAAATTCCTGCAGGCGAGTCCACCAGTCTGTCGTTGCGCGCTGCGCGACGTGTACGACGGCCTGAAAAACGACGGGTCCCGCCGGGCAGTCGGGCGCATCTTTGTGTATCAGGCGGTGGTCGCGTGCGGGGAGATAGCCGGGCATGGATGCCGGCATGAACGTA
>JAYRNS010000903.1:0-2827 GCA_041912075.1 Anaerolineae bacterium | reverse complement strand
GGGGCGGTGTGCGCGCAGAGGGCGGCAGCAACGTGGCGCCGGACCTGGTCTTGGGTGGGTTCGGCGCCGAGGATGATGGCCGTATCTACTCAGAGCCGAGCCTGTCCGGCAGCGACATTCTGTTGTATAGCAACGATGTGGTGCAGATTGACCTGGACGAGGACAACAACAGCACGAGCGCGTTCAATATTCGCAACGGCGCCAACACAGTCGTCTGGACCGTGAGTGAAACCGGTCTGGCGGTGGCGGCTGGCGCCAGTGCGACGGTTGTGAAGACCAACGAGAATGACCAACGGCTGCTCTATGCCGTTCACAGCCCGCAGCCCTGGTTCGAGGATTTCGGCGCAGGACAACTCGTGGACGGCGAGGCGGTGGTGCTGCTTGAACCGATCTACGCCGCAACGATTGAGACCACCCCATCCTATCATGTTTTTCTGACGCCTTTGGGTGACTGTGCGTTGTATGTGGCGACAAAGACGCCAGCGGCGTTCACCGTGCGCGCCGTGGATGACAAGCCGTGCGCGGTCGCCTTCGACTATCGGATCGTGGCGCTGCGCAAGGGGTCGGCGGGTCAGCGCCTGGAGGCATTTGCTGCGCCGGCGGACTGACGAAATACTCTTGTACAGGACAAGGAGGTTGAACCCATGCGTTGGATCACTCGTGCCCGCGTCAAAGTCGACCGGGTGGCCTGTCCCTGGTTGATCAAACATTTTGTCGACCCGGACGCCGAGTTCTTCTTCGTTCCGGCGGGGCAAGTGAGGGTCGAGGCGGAGCAGTTGGACGCCATTCCGTATGATATCGACGGTGTCGAGCTGGGCCACCAAGGCCAGGCGTGCTCGTTCGAGGCGATTCTGCAGAAGTACCATTTGACCACGAACCCGGCCCTGGTTTTGCTGGGCAAAATCGTCAACGGTGCCGACACCGACAACACCCTGTGGAACCAGCCGGAGGGCGCGGGTCTGCAGGCAATTGCGGAAGGTTTCCGCCACCTCGGCTATCCGGACGATCACGCCATCAACGCGGCCGAGTGGATCGTCTACGACGCGCTGTACGCGTACTGCCAGGAGATGGTGCGGCTGGACCGGCGCAATGGCGCGTTCAAGGATTGATATTGGGCTGCTCTTCACGACCCGTATCACACGGCTGTTTGCCTATGGTGCGCTGTCGGTCGTTCTAGCACTTTACCTGGCAGAGATCGGTCTCGACACGCCGCGGATTGGTTTGCTGTTTACGCTGACGCTGGTGGGGGACGCGGCGGTCACCCTCGTCATCACCACCTCGGCCGACCGTTTGGGCCGGCGGCGCAGCCTGATGCTGGGTGGCGCGCTGATGGCGCTGGCCGGGACGGTGTTCCTGATGACCCGGCAGCCTGCGCTGCTGCTGGTGGCGGCGATCATTGGGGTCATCAGCCCAAGCGGCAATGAGATCGGTCCTTTTCTGGCGGTCGAACAGGCCGGCTTGTCACAGGTTCTGCCGGGGACGCGGCGCACCCATGTCTTTGCCTGGTACAACCTGGCCGGCTCGCTGGCCACGGCGGCCGGCGCTTTGTGCAGCGGCCTGCTGGTGCAGGCGCTGCAGAACGGCGGACTGGCACCCGTCGACGCCTTCCGGGCAATCCTGTTTGGTTACGCCCTGTGCGGTTTGCTGATGATCGGCTGGTTCTTCTATCTGTCGCCAGCCGTCGAACCTTCCGCTACTGATGAGATCTTGTCCGTGCGCCGCCGCTTTGGCCTGCATCGCTCCGGTCGGGTCGTTCTCCGGCTCAGCGCCTTGTTCGCGCTGGATGCCTTTGCTGGCGGCTTCGTGATTCAGAGCATCGTTGCCTATTGGTTCTACACACAGTTCGGACTGAGCGCAGCTGCACTGGGAACGATCTTTTTTGCGGCCAACTTGCTGGCCGGCGTTTCCGCGTTGTTGGCGGCGGGTGTGGCCGCGCGTATCGGTCTGATCAACACGATGGTGGCGACTCATCTTCCCTCGAACCTCCTGCTTTGCCTGGTGCCGCTGATGCCGACGCTGCCATGGGCTGTCGCCGTGCTCCTGCTGCGGTTTAGCATCTCGCAGATGGACGTACCGACTCGACAGAGTTACACCATGGCCGTGGTCAGCCCTGATGAGCGTTCGGCCGCCTCTGGTGTGACGGCCATTGCGCGTTCGGTGGGTGCGTCGGTCTCACCCTGGCTCAGTGGGCTGCTGCTGGCGGCCGGGTTCTACGCAGCACCGTTCTTCCTGGCGGGTGGCTTGAAGATCGTCTACGATCTGCTGCTGTATCGTAGTTTTCGTACACTGAGGCCGCCGGAAGAGGGGGTGGGCAAATAGGTATGTCACTCCGGCGGCCCATCGGTGAGGATTACGCAACAGGGCGCAAAACCCCGGAGCTTCAGCCACCCATCAATCAGGGACAGCTTGTGCCCCAAAGCGCCGCCACCAATTGACCGTCGGCGATCGTGATGATGCCGTCTCCGTTGAGATCATAGCCGGCCGGGGCCGGCTGACCCCACAGGCTGGCGATGGCGCCCAGGTCAGCGACGTCAACCAGACCATTGTGATTGAAGTCAGGGCAGATGCCACCCAGGGTAATGATTGTGGCGGTATTCGAATACTCGGAATAACCGTCGAAGTTCCAGGCGCGCACCCGGTAACTGTAGCTCTCCCCGGCTGCAACGTTGTAATCGGTCACGGTGGTGATGTTGGCTCCCCGCGCATCCAACCAGGCAAAGTTGGTACAGCCTGCCCCCTGGCAGCGCTCGACGATGAATTGGCTTTCGTTGGTCGAATTATCCTGCCAGTTCAACACTACGTGAATACCGCTCATCGTGGCCGTCAG
>JAYRNS010000902.1:0-1844 GCA_041912075.1 Anaerolineae bacterium | reverse complement strand
TGTTTGTGCGCTGTGCGGCGGCAGTCGCAGCTTGCGCATGAGCCAGTTCAGCGGGTGTGATTCCGCCTCGCCAGTCCAGTGATGGACGCGGCGGCTGTACTTCCTGCTCGTCTTTCACGCGATGCGCACCCGTGGGTCGAGAAACACGTAGGCCAGATCGGTGATCAGGTTCATGATCACGACGGCCGCCGCCAACACGACGGTGGTGCCCAACAACACAGGGTAGTCGCGCTGGCCAACGGCCTGGATCGCCAGGAAACCGATACCGGGGATGGCAAACAGGTTCTCCACCACGAACGCGCCGGTGACCAAAAACGCCAGGCTGGGTCCCAGCACGGTAACCACGGGCAGAACTGCATTTCGAAAGGCATGGCGCCAGGTTACCCGGCGATCCGAAAGTCCCTTGGCCACGGCGGTGCGCACGTAATCGCGCCGCAGCACCTCGAGCATCGAGGCACGGGTCAGCCGCGCCAGGTTGCCGGTTGTAGCCGCAGCGAGCACAGCAACCGGCAGGATCCAGTGTGCTGGCGTGCCCCAGCCGGCAACCGGTAGGTAGGGCAGGCCGGCGCGAAAAAGGAACGTATCCACCGCACGCAAAATCGGGATGAACACGAAGCTGGGTACGGCGTACAGCGACAACATGAAGAACAGGATGGCGCGATCGGTCCAGGTATTCTGTTTGAGAGCGGCCATGACACCGGCCGGCACGCCGATCACGACGCTGACCAGCAGCGCAACGCCACCCAGTGCAATCGATACCCCCAACCCGTGCCGCAGGAGATCGACTACCGGCCGGCCGGGATAGCGATAGGATAGACCGAGGTCGCCGTGTAGCAGACCGGCGAGGTAGCTCAGGTACTGTTCCCACCAGGGCCGGTCGAGGCCATACTGCTGCATGAGCTGCTGATAGGTCGCCGGATCGCGCCGCGACCCCATCATGACCAGGATCGGATCCCCTGGCGCCAGGTAACCGACCAGGAAGGTGATGAAGGTGATACTCAACAAGACGAAAACCAGACTGACCAGTCGCCTGCCGACAATCGTGAGCATGGTCGTCCTTAACCCGACAGGGCGAGAGCCTGCGGGTTGCGGTCACTGACGACAACAAACCCGTAGGCTCTGCCCCGTGATCGCTTTTTCTACTGCGCGATGGTCACCTTGGTCCAGTCGGGAATGGTGATGCCCTGGCCGGTGTAGGAAAGCCCCTGCAGCGCCGGGTTGACCAGTACGTTCAACGTTGGGTTGTAAAGCGGCAGCCAGCCGACTTCGTCGACCGCAATCTGTTCCGCCTGGTTGTAGAGCTGCATGCGTCGCGCATCATCGCCCACGATGACGTCGGCTTCGTCCACCAGTTTGTCGAATTCGGCGTTCGACCAGTGACCGTTGTTGTTGCCCACACCGGTGCGCAGCTGCTGCGACAGGAAGTTCTGCGGGTCAGGGTAATCTGCGCCCCAGATGCTGTAGTACATTTGCAGACCCTGCTCCGGGTGCTGGAACGTCGTGTTGAGGCGCTCGCTGAACGCCGCCAGCTCCAACGGGTCGAGGGTCACATCGATCCCCAGGTTCTGTTTCCACTGCGCCTGCAGGAAGGTGGCCACGCGCTCGTTGTCACCTTCGACACCATAGGACAGGGCGATGGGCGGCAGACCTTTGCCCTCTGGGAAACCAGCATCGGCCAACAGTTGTTTGGCCGCCGCCGGATCGAATGCCTGCGGCTCGATCTTCAGCTCAGAGCCAGGCAGCCCAGCCGGCAGGATACGGCCCGTAGGGCTGACTGTGCCTCCCAACACCTTTTCGGCCAGCGTCGTTTTATCGACGGCCTGTGCCAGGGCCTGCCGCATCTC
>JAYRNS010000901.1:0-4073 GCA_041912075.1 Anaerolineae bacterium | reverse complement strand
CGACTGATGATAGGCTGCGCGTCTGGGACTGCGGCGACCAGTTCCGGGTCACCGGGCCGGCCGGCTGTCACCCAGTCGGCATATGCCTGGCGTGCCGCTTGCAGCGCGGGGAGTACCGGGTACTCCTGCGCGGCACGGTCCAGTATCTGCTGCGTGCAGCCCTGGGTCTCGGCTTCCTGGATCAAAGCATTCCAGGTATCGAGCGCCCGCGGATAAAATGCGATCGTGGCCAGACGCAGACCTGCGGTGGCGGCCATGGTGGTGGCCCGGCCTTCATCATAATAGAGTTCGGCCAACACGTCGGCGACCTGGGCCAGGACCGCACTTCGTGTCTGCATGGGATACCTCGCTCAACGCTGCGCAGACATCACGACAATCGCAGTATAGTCCAAAGTGTGCGCAATGCCAAAGCATGGGTGGTAGGTATGACAGCCGCAGGGTCCTGGCCGTCCTCCAATCGGCTACCCGTCCCAGCTGAACCGGCGCACAAAGGGTGGTATCGACTGTACCGCATCGATCGTCTCGGTCAGCTTACCATCCGCCGACAGGATGTTGCCCCACCAGTTCTGGCCGCCAAACGTAAACGAGCCAGCAATCCAGGGCGTGATGCTGAACAGATAATCGGGCAGCGGCTCGCCGTTGGCCAGGACGCCGCTGCGCAGCCACTCGAACATCTCACGATGGTACTGCGCGTGCAGCGCACGCTCGACCTTGGGGTAGTGGTGGTCTTCCTCGGCGCCAAAGAGCCATCCCCCTTCACCGCCGATGATGGGCAAGACGAACCCCAAGCGCTCCTGCATCCAGGTAGCGTGCGCCAGAAAGCGCAGGACCGCCGTAAAATTAGTGAGAATGGTCTGCCCCGGGTTGTTCTGTTGATTAGCTTCGTCGTACGGATAGGCCGGGGGGTGGTTGGCGCCGTAGTTGTGGTGGGCAAAAAAGGCACGTGTCCAGATATCCTGGCGGCCCATGGCCGCAACAGCATCGACGGCCACGTCGAACCCGTCGCGCTCCAACACCTGGATACCGGGGTAACCACCGGCATCGAAGACGTGAACCGCCTCGCGCGCCCAGTTGCGACCGAAGATCTGCGCCCAGTCGGGCGGGAGCTCACCGTCCCGCCATTCACGGAAATCCTCGGGCTCGTTGTAGACCTGGACGTAAAGCGGCGGTCGTTGGGGATCGTGTGCCAAACCGCTGGCGGCGAGGGCGTTGCGCAGTGCTGTGACGTATTGGGTGGGGTCGAAACCCTCGTCGATCCGTTTGCCGATGCGCACCACCGGCATGATGCCGGCACGGAAACAGGCAGTTGCCGCGCGCTCGGCCTGCAGCTCGTCCTGGGCATAGACCAGCGTCCAGGTGGCGCGAATCGACTGTAAGTGCTCGACGGTTTCGGCGATGATTTCATCGCGCAGGTCGATGTGGAAGTGCAAGCCAATGCCGTTATCCTGCGGTGGGCGAGGATAACCCTGAAGCTGCGCCGTGTTCTCGGCACTCAGGTGCACGGTTGGCGGGCGAGAGGGTGCAGCAGGTTGAATGGACATCGAGTTTCTCCTTTGGTTGGAAAGCGGCGATTTGCCGGGTACATGTGGTCCGAAGTGTCCCCAAGGTTGGTAGTAACGACTTCAGTCGTTCCGCAGCGTTGCCAACGACTAAAGTCGTTACTACGAACCCTGGCCACACCTACGCCGCAGTGTACTAGTTGGGACTCAGTTTGGCCGCTCCGCTCGGAGCGGGGTGGGCGATCCAGCCATCTTTGGAACCGGCGGCCAGGGTGACGCGCACCGGCCACCAGGCCAATCCGTCACGCGGTTGTGCAGGCCCCGTCACGCTGACGCGTGTCCGATCGGGCAGCCCCAGATCGACCACGGCATTCAAACCCGGCTCCCGCCGCAGGTTGGTGGCGCCGCGTGTAAATACAACCTGACCCACACTGAAGCCGCTGACCGGTGGTTGGACCTCGGCCGAGTCGTTGCCCAACCCACGGGCGCGCTCGCCGAACAGATTGTTGAGCGGCTGCCAGTCGTGGGCATGGAAAACGTCATCCAGCCCCAGCTGGTCATCACCATCCCCGTTATTGAAGCCTTTCATAAAGCCCCAGGGCATGTAACCACCTGCCTGTTTCTCGTCGAGCAGAATCCCCAGTTCCCTGATGATCCAGTCACTGCGGTCCTGGCGGTTCTCGGTCGGTTTGAACCCGGCCTCTTCGATCAGCAGCGGTTTGCCCAACGGGCCGACCAGGTCGCTGTCATCCTCGGGGCTGGGCGCCTCGTTCTCCTGGTCGACATTGGTCTCAGGCCGGTCGTCACCGTGGTAGGAGTGGTTGGTGATGAAGTCGAGCTCCGGAATGCCGTACAACCGCATGCGCAGGGCCGTGTTGCCGGCCATGTGCGCATGGCGCGTGCTGATCATGCCGGTGGTGACCAGGTGGCGGTCACCGTCGAACTGGCGTATCTGGCGGGCCATGGTGTGCATAAAATCGACCAGCAGGTCGGGGTGGCCAATGTTGAAGGCTTCACCGCGCGATTCAGCTTTCAGTTCGTTGCCGACATTGTAGGCCATGATGCGCGGGCTGTTGCGGATGAAGTCGTCCTGCACGATGGTGCGCACGAAGGGCAGGTAATTCACCTTGAACCCGTCGCGGAACCAATCCACGCCGAGGAGTTCCTTGTCGTCGCCAATCGGGCGATGGGTGTAGAACCCGCCGCCGTTGTCCTGTTTGTCACCGGGTATCCGAAAATCGACGTTGCCGTAGAGGTTGGCCAGGGCGATGATCAGATACATGTCATTGAAACGTTCTTCCATCAGCTTGAGCAGACCGATCAACCGGCTGCGGGTTTCTTCGGCCGGCACCTGGGCATGGGGCAAGAAGATGCGCACGACCCTGGCCCCCATGTCGCGGGCTGCCTGCAGTTGATCGGCCGCGTTGGCCCCGCGCACCGGATCCGAGAGGCCGTAGTGCGCCAGACCGCGCAGGTTGACGCCGACAAAACGGAATTTGCGGCCATTGACCACGAAGTGCTGGCCGGCTGTGCCCACAAATGCCGAACCCGGCACGGCCAGCCCACCGCCGACCTGGTTGAGCAGCGTACTGCTCGGTTCGAGGGTGATCGTGGGCGTCGTGGCACCATCCAGCTCCAGCGTCTGCTGCACCGGTTGGTAATCTGTGGCTGCCACCTCGATGCGGTACGTCCCAGGCCGCAGCGCGGCGAAGGGGGCGGTACCGTCATATTGCGTGAAAGCGACGCGCATGTACTCGCCGGGGCCATCGTTGCGGGGCAGGAAGTAGGTGTTGTCAGCTAGCAGGCGGCCGCTGCTGTCTGCCAGCGTAGGATTGTGGGTGACCATTTCCGCCCTGAACTGGACCCATGACAGACCGACGACCTTGCCCTGGACGTATCGCTGCCAACACTGCCAAAGGCTGCCGCTGAAACTCGCGACGGCCCGGTCCCAAACCACCGCTGGCATACTGCCGCGCGTGTCGGCGTACACACGGTTTTCCGGCAGGTAATAGGTGTCACCAGCCTGCAGCCACTCCCCAGTCGCCGAGAGGGATGGGTTGTACTGCGGTGCTTCGAGACGGAATTCCTCCCAGGTGATGCCGGCCACCTCACGCGCCACGTAACGCTGCCAGGCATTCCACAGGCTGCCGGCGTAATCAGTGACGTGACGGGTCCAGGTAACTAACCCGCGCCGGTTGGCGACCGCACGCGGGTCGGCGCCGAGGGTGGTCTCATTACCCAACAGCCGTACCATCGCCCCGGGAATCGGTGCACCGTGCGGGTCGGCGACACGCAGCGTCACCTCTGGGGCGATCCCCACCGCTGCCTCGGCGAACAGTTCAGGTTCCACGACACCTGGCAGCGTGAGTTTGAGGTTGAACCAGCTGTCCCCCAGGGCGACACCGCCACCCTGCGCGGCCACGTGGTCTGCCAGCGTCGTCAGGGCTTCGCCATCGATCTCGAACGAGGGCCAGCCCGGGTCCTTCAGCGTAAAGACCGTGGCGCCCAGGACGTAATCGTCCGGCGCGAGCAGGGTGTCGTAACTGGCCAGCAGATCGACGTAGGCACGCGGGG
>JAYRNS010000900.1:0-4717 GCA_041912075.1 Anaerolineae bacterium | reverse complement strand
CCAGCGAGCAGTTTCGTCAGGACTACGTGCTAGTGGCCGCCGTGCCACCCGGGCCAAATCCTTACGCGGTCGTGTACAGCCGCCGGGCCAGCTCCCAACCCCTGGCCTCCAACCCCTGACCTCATCCCCACACTGCGCCGCCAAACCACCACGCCAGCATCGCCACCACACCCACCAGGATCATCGGCTCCTGGAAGGGGCTCGTGGCGTGTTTGGCGTCTTTGATCGACATTTCGCGGACCTGGCGGAAGATGACGACCGGTGTCACGACCAGGGCCAGCAGCAGGATTCGTTCGGGAACGATGCCCAACCACACGCACAGACCCAACACGACCAGGGCTGCACCGAGGATGGCAAACAGCGACCACTGCGTCACCCGTTTGCCGGCCAGGGCGGCCGTGTTCGTGTACCCCGCAAGCCGGTCGCCTTCGAAATCGCGCAGCTGGTTGAACAACTGGCCGTAGGTCGAAATCAGCACGACGAACAAACAGGGCAGCACCCACGTCCAGCCGCCCGACTGGAAGGCAAAGTAGGCACACAAAAACTGCAAGGCCGCCAGCAGCAGCACGTGTGATACGACGTCAGCCCCAGGAATCGCCTTCAGCCGTACGGCGCGCCACGAATAGAACAGCCCTAACAGCAGACAAAGCACGCCCAACACAAAAGGCCGCCAGCCGGCAAAGGCATAAGCGGCCGCGGCCAGCCCGGCAACCGCAAACGAAGCAAGGTAGGCCGTGCGCGGTGAGACCTCGCCGGCGGACACCGGGTTACGGTGCACCTTGGCCAGGTCTTGGGCGTCGTCAGAGGCATCTTCGACATCGTTGATCATAAAGGCAAACGCGACGGCCAGCAGATTCCCCAGAATGACCGCGACCAGGGGTAGGCTCAGGCTGAATGCGCCGGCCACATTGAAGCCAAAAAAGGTTGTAACGATGACAAAACCCAAATACTCGTCAACACGCGTGAGGCGGATGACCATACTGGCGTGACGGGTCAGCGTATGCACGGTTGAACGGCTCCTTTCTCCAACAAGAATAACGTGACAGGCCTTGGGGGTGGCGCATGGAGGATCATCACGATCCGAAACGCGACGTCACCAGCACCACGTCGATGACATCGATGTCACCGTCACCGGCACCAGCAGCGTCCAGATCGAGGTTACTATCGTAAACACCCAGCCGGACGAAATCGTTCCAGGCCTGGGCAACACGCGTGATGTCGAGCACGTCCGTGGTTCCATCACAGTTCGTATCGGACCAGCGGTCGCTGAATACATCCAGCGTCTCAGTCAGGAGTGTCCGGCAGACGGGGCAGAAGGTTCCGCTGGCCGGGTCGGTGCGGATGCGCAGCATGAGGCAGTCGTCGGTTGGCCGAAACCACTCGTCGTACGTACAGCCTGGGATACAGCTCGTGCCGGCCTGTCCAAACCAGCGCGGGCAGGCTGGGTTGTCATCGCAGTTGGCACGCGGTGCGCCACCGCCGTTGTACGGTCCGAAGCTGTATTCGTCACCCAACAGGGCAAAACTGTGGGCAAACTCGTGGATCATCACCTGCGGACCATACTGTGGTGCACGATGGTAAGCTGTGGCGTAGTTGACACTACCCGAACCACCGTACGTTTCATTGTTGACGAGCACGACGACCTTGTCGTGCGGGACCTGGCTGGCCTGGATCGCTACCAGCGTCGAATTGCAGCATATCAGGCGAGGATTGTTGAAACAGCCATAGTTGCACTGCAAATCCTGGGTGCTGGGTAAGGCACGAATATTGACCAGGTTCGGCCGGCTGCTGAAGGGTGCAACCTGGCGGAAATAGTTGGCCATGAACGCCACGTCGGACCGGAAGGTGTCCAGGCTGGCCTGGGTGGTGTAGTCATCGCCCAGGAACAGGATATCCAGGCAGCTGATACCACAGCAGGGTGTGGAGATGTCTTCACCGGCCGACGGTACCGCCGGCATGGCCTGCCGTTCGATATGCGCCGGCAGGTCATCGACACGCAGCTTGAGGTTACCATTGAGGTCGTAAATTTCGAAGGCTACCGCGTCGTCCAAATCGGGCACGATGACCGCTGGTTCCAGCGTGGCTGGCATCACTTGACCTTGCTCGTGCCCCTCGAACTCGCCCAGGATGGGGGCATCCCACACCACCTTGCCCACGGCAAACTGCTGTGTGGCCAGCGCACGACCAGCCGCATCCAGCAGCAGCAAGGTGTACGAATCCTGCGGGTCGATCGGGCTGCCTGTACCGGTCGTGTAACCGGTCTGCGCCTGGATGCCCAGCAAACTAAACTCGTCATTGGTGTAATGCAGCGTCACGATCAGGACCGGTCCGGCGGGCGTGGCCGGGCCGGCGACCGCCGGCACTGCGGTGACACACAGTAAGGTGATGAAGGTGGCGATCACAACGATGTGGCCGGGCCGCCAGGGTGTTGCCAGCTTACGGGCTTGCATGATGATCTCTCCCAGGCGTAAAACGGGTACACGTGTCTCGCGTGCATTATAGCAAATGGCATGAAGCATCAGCAAATCCGCGGTTTCCCGGATGAATGTTGTATACCAGTTTACAGACCTTGGACAACCGATCGGCAATACTAAACAAAACTCCCCACAATGCACATCGGGTGACAGGTGTCGAGCGAACAAGCATGATGGTCAAACGTCAGCAGAATAGTCTGGTCGTCTTTCGAGCGACGCTCCTTGTCAAGTCGGTTGCTGTTTTGGCCATGCTGGTGGTGGCACTGCTGCTGCAAGACCGCCGCGGGCAGGCGCTGATGGTATGGCCGGTAGCTGCGGTCGTGCTGATGCTGGTCGTCTTCGGCACCAGCTGGTTCGAGACCCGTTTGGGCGTGCACTTCTTCCCGCTGGCGCTGGCGATAGCGATCATGCTGCAAACAGTCGAGCTCGTCCTTCACCGTCCGGCGGTTGTGCTCGGCAGTTTACCGGCAAACCCTATCACCACGTTCGATCCAATTGAACCATTCCTGTTTTTGCTGGTTCCGGTGGCCCTGGCCGCCTGGCAGTACCAAACGCGCGGTGCGCTGCTGGCCGCTGGTGGTGCCGGTCTGCTCTACGTTGGCATGACCCTGGCGGCGGGTGACCGTGCACCGGCTGATCTCGTGGCCCTGACCGCCCACCTCTTGATCCTGGCCATCGTCGCTGGCGTCACAACCCTGCTCTCGGCCCACTACCGGAACCGCGAGCTTCCAGCGAGTGCAGCCGCACCTGACACCGCACCCGAGCGGGTGTCGAGCCGTGACACACACGACCACCTGTTTACGCTTCTTTCTGGTTTGGATGCGCGCATCGACACGTTGTATGACGAGTTCGGCGATGGCTCGGACGACCTGCGGCACGAGCTGGCGCAGCTGAAGCTCACTACCGCCGATGCCCTCGCCATGGTGACGGCGCCGCGCCGGAGCTTGCCCCGGTGCAGTCGCAGCCTGATCGACGCCCTGCACGAATACGCCGACGTGTTCTGCCAGCGCACCGGGGTGGCGGTCGCCTTGCAGCTGCGGCTGGAGCCCGACAGCTTGCAGCCCGACCAGGCCCAAACCGCCTTCAAAATCGTCGAAGAGGCGCTCGATGGTGTGGCCAGTCACGCATGTGCACAGGCCAGTGTCTCGCTGCTGTGCAGCGACAGCCATGTGGCGCTCAGCGTGCACGGTGCCAGCCCCACGGCCGCGCTCAACGATAGTACGGCCCTGGCCAGCGAAGTCCGTCTGCTGTCACTGCATCGCCGCGCCGAATCAGTGGGTGGTATTCTGTGTGTAAGCCAACAGCCACAGCAAGGCACCACGGTGGCCTGCGTCTTCCCGCGTTCGACCACCCATGTCTGACGGTTCCACCACCAGGGTTTGGCGCACAGCTGCCCTGGTGCTCGTGCTGTTAGTCGGTGCGGGTCTCGCCGTTCATTTTGGTCCCGATTTCGTAGCCTTCGTCAGCGACCGGGCACAGGTCCAGGCCTGGCTCGCTGCGCTGGGTCCCCTGGGACCCCTGGCTTTTATCCTCATGAATGCTGCCCAGGTCGTCTTTGCTCCCATCCCCGGTTACGTTGTTCAAGGGGTGGCGGGTTATCTGTTCGGCGCCTGGTGGGGCAGCCTGTTCGGCATCATCGGCATGCTGCTCGGTGGCTGGCTGGCCATGATGCTGGCCCGCCTGTATGGCCGTCCGCTGGTCCAGCGCGTCGTCGGTGTCGAACGGTTGCTGCGTTGGGAAGGGGTCATCCACAGCGACTCGATTTGGCCCTGGTTTCTGCTGCTCCTGGGCCCCGTCGGCGACGTCCCCTACTTCCTGGCGGGTCTGACGCGCGTCGCACCCTGGAAAATCCTGCTGATTGCGTTTATCCTGCGTTCCCCTTCGGTGATGGTGGCCGCCGCCGTGGGTGCTGGCCTGATCACCGTCTCCTTGCCCATGCTCGTGGCGCTGGGTGTGACCTTCGTGGTTTTGGCCGTCCTGCTGCACCGCTACCGTGAATCGCTGCAGCGCTGGCTGGACGCGGCCATCATCCGCCGCGCCGGCAGCCCCGGCGCCTAAACTAATTCCCGGAATGTGATATAAATCAGTCTCGACAGGCCCTGTTCTGTGATAAAATAGGGCAACCTCCCATAGGCCAGTCCCGTTCCAACGTGGTGGAAAGGATACCTTATGCTGACGACTGTCGAGAAAATTCTATTTGCCGTGGCCGTGGCGGCTTCGTTGTATTTTGGTTTCATTGGATT
>JAYRNS010000899.1:0-5029 GCA_041912075.1 Anaerolineae bacterium | reverse complement strand
CGCGGCCGTCAACGAATAGGGGCAACGAATCAACGAATCGCACATCGCCGCCCCCATCCGTTCCCCCCGGTCACTTATTCCGTACTCCGTACTCCCTCCTCCCCCCCTCATCGTTGCCCGCGCGTGACGGACGATACGAATATAGTTGGTGGCATGCTGCCAGGGCCGGATGTGGCTGGTTTCGCCGGCGTAGATCGTGCGGATCGGCACCCAGTCCAAGACATAACCGCGGCGCAGACAGGTGGTGATCATTTCGACTTCGAACTCGAAACCCTGCTCCTGGCTGGGGATGACCGCTTCCATCATACGCCGGCTGAGCAGACGATAGCCCGACTGGTTGTCCTGGATCGGTTGGCCCACTGCCCAGGAGAAGCTCCAGCGGCCGAGCGTGTTGGCGATGCGGCGCACGAGCGGCATATGCTCGAAGTTGCGGCTGCCGATGATCAGGTCGGCGGCACTCGCGGCGAATTTCTCCAGAAACGTAGGAAGCTCGGCCGGGTCGTGCTGGCCGTCGGCATCAAGCGTGACCACGGCGGCGTACCCGGCCTCCAGCGCCCAGCGCATACCGGCGCGCAGGGCCGCACCCTTGCCCTGGTTGGGTACCTGGCGCAGCACCGTGGCCCCGGCCATCTCGGCGACCTGGGCGGTGTCGTCGCGCGAACCGTCGTCGACGACGAGCACCGGCAGGTAAGCCAGAACACCCGTCACGACGGGTCCGATCCGCTGAGCCTCGTTGTAGGCAGGTATAAGGGCCAGGAGGGTTGTTGGTAGGTCGGCAGACATCGTAGGGTTCCTATTGGCTCGTGGACGAGGTCTCGTTTTGCGTGGGAATCGTCCGCAAACTGACGAGAATGGTCCGATCGAGGGTGCTGGCCAGGCTGTTGGCCAACTCCTTCAGCGGGCGCAGCTCGCCGCTGCCTTCGATAGTGATCCGCACCAGCCGGTCGTTCACCTCGAGGCTCACCAGCCGCTGGTTGGTATCCGCCAGCCACTGTTCGGTGACGCGGGTGGCTGCCTGGCTGTCGACCGCGTCGACCACGGCCCGATAGGCGGTCAGCGAAAGGGGAATCGCAATCAAAAGCGTGGCCACGACAATGAGCAGAAAGGCATTCCGCCGCATACGGACCTGGCTGTCGGCGATTGCCAGCCGGCCCAGGCCACTCAGCATGAACACGAGACCGCCAGCCAGCAGAATGGCAAAGAAGTTGGTCAGAAAGAGCAGCATGGCGCCACCGGCGGCACCCCACTGCCCCTGTGACAGTGCAATGCCCACCACACACAGCGGCGGTACCAGCGAAATGGCAATCGCGACGCCGCCCATGGAATCGGCGATTTCCTCGCGGCCCATGATAAAGGCGCCAGCCGCACCGGCACCCAGCGCGGTGAGCAGCGCATACAGCCCTGGCGAAATGCGTGACGCGAGCTCGCCGTTACTGGTGAAGGAAATGGTTACGTCAGGAACGACCCACGTCAGCACGATAGCGAGCACAATGACCGCCGCCACGCCGGCCGCCACCAGACCCAGGGCGCGCAGCGTACGGCCGCTGGAGCCCATCACCACCGCGGCGGCAGTTGCCATGATCGGCCCCATCAAGGGTGCCACGATCATGGCACCGATCACCGTGGCCGTGGAGTTGGAGAGCACACCGTAGGTGGCGATGACGGTTGCCAGCAAGAGCAGCACGAAGAAGTTCGTCAGGCGCCGAGCAGACTGCGGCCCCTCGATGAACATCTTGGCCTGGAAAGCCTCCAGGTAGTCTGGATCGAAGCTCACCCTATGCGCAAAGTGAGTCGGCGTAGAAGAAGACTGCATCATGCCTCCCGGTTCATATAATGAATGACTATCGGCTGTCAGAGCAGGTGAAGAACCGACCACGGCGGTTCATCCGCCCAACGGAATGGCAATCGCCATGAGGATGACACCGGCAATAAAGAGCAGCACGCCGGTCTTCCACGGGTTGGACCCGGTGTAGTTACCCCAGCGGTATCCCAGGAAAAAGAGCATAACGAACGAGATGACATTGGAGATGTGGTGGTCGGCTGATTGACACGGTCGAACTAATCCATGCGCTCACGCAGAACGGCGCGGCTGCAATGACATGGCGATGCGGTGGTGCTGCCCACATCTTCCCAGCACCGTACAGCTGCTGGGAAGATGTGGGACATTGTTCCTTGATAAGCCTTACGGGGCCCGGTTAGCCACGACAATGAGCTGGTCGGCCGCCGAGCGGATGTCCAGCCGGTTGCCGTCCACGCGGTAGGAGGCTGACCTGGGCAGCGTGCCCAGGAAGCGCGCCTCCTGGTCCATGACGCCCGCCGGCTCGGCACAGAACTGCGACGTCGCGGCGGGCTGGCCCATGGTGAGGCTGCTGCCACCTGCCTGGAAGGAGGCAAAGTAACTGTTGCACCCAGCACTGCCGCGCACCTGGCCGTCCGTGCCAAACTCCAGGGTGAGACGCGTGCCTGGGATCAGGGTAACCAGCGCGTTGCCATCGTTGTAGTTGACGACCTCCCAACGCGAACCCGGCAGGGTACTCGCAGCCGGCGTGGCGGTTGGCGGCACCGGTGTCGGTGTCGCGGCACCCGGTGTGACATCGATGGTCACCTGGCGGATGACCACCGAGCCATCGCGCTGCAGGACGCGTATCTCGTAGGTGGTTGTCGAATTCGGGCAAACCACCTCGGACCCTTGACCGGTGCGCGGGAAGCGGTTGTAAGGCTCGCCGCGCGGATAGACCCACACCGCCTGCACGTTTTGCACCGACCAGCTGAGGGTCGAACACTGACCCTGCTGGATGCTGGTAGGGTTGGCCGTGAACGAGATCTGCGATGCCGGCGTGGCCGTGGCCTGCGGTGCTGGGGTGGGCGTCGGTTGCGCTGGCACCGGTGTGTTGGTTGGCCGTGGTGTCGGTGTCGGCGGTGAGGCGATGACCGGCACACTTTCAGCATGCGTCGCCAACACAAAGTCGGACGAGACCCAGCCGATGCCGCCGGGTGCTGACGGGATCGACACCGCCCACCAGCGGCCATCGGCGCTGCGGCCCACGATTTCGCCCTGGTCACCCGTGCGGGCGGCCCCAATTACTGGGAAGTTGGTCCCGGGACCCGAACGGATGTTGAGCACCTGGGCACCAACGACCGTACCGGTCGGTGTCTGTGGCCCTGGTTCTGGTGCCGGTTCTGGCGCCGGCAGGTCCACGATCACCTTGCGCGTCATCATCACGGCCATCTGGTCCCCCGCGGTGCGCAGCTCCAGCGTGTCACCTTCGACGCGGAACGTGGCGGCACTCTCCAGGGCGGCCAGGTAGGCAAACTCCTGATCCATGATGCCTTCCGGCTCCGGACAGAAACGCATGGTCACACCGGGGGTGGTGATCGTGATGGCGTTGCCATCGGTGGTGTAACCGGTGACGTACTCGTTACAGCCGGCGTTGCCGGTCAACGAGCCGTCGGCGCTGAAGTTGGCCGAGATTTCAGTGCCAGCGATCAGACCGACCACTGCGTCGCGACCGTTGTTGTACATCACCACGTCCCACGCGGTATCACTCAGGTCCTGTGAAACAGCGACGAAGGTCGCAACGATCTGCGTACCGGCATTCAGAACCAGCTGGCGCTCACCGCCGCTGAAACCGGTCGTTTTGCCCAGGGCCGCCATGTAGGCGGTTGCCTGGTTCATGACCGGCTCTGGACAGGCCATCATCGTCGCGGCCGCCGGCGCCTGGATCGAGAGGTTGTTACCGTCCTGGGTGAAGGTCGTGCTGAAGCGGTTGCAGCCGTCCGTTCCGGTAGCTGACCCATCGGCATTGAACTGCAGCGTAACGGCCGTGCCCGGCAGGGGCAAACTGCCATCCAGAGAGCTCAGCACCCAACTGGTACCGGCGAGATCGACGGCGGCCGGCGCCGCTTCGGTTGGGCTGGTGGTCGCCACTTCCGGTGGGGTCATCGTGGCCGCCTCAGGGGTGGTTGTGGCCGGGACTGGTTGGCATGCCGCCAGCAGCACGAAGATGGCCAACAGACAGAAGAGGGTAATCGGTTTCTTCACGAGCAAGGTTCCTTTCTGAGAACAGTGTATGTGAAATTGACAGGAAGTACGTTGATCAACACCCAGCGCCGCCCAAGCGAGACCCGGCGGGGCTCTATGCGATGACGGGACGCGGGTGCGCTACGTCACAATCACATCCTCGGTCGGCGCCGGCTCAGCCGTCGGCCGATCGGTGATAGGTCCATCACCGGTTGAGGTGATGATACCATGATTCTAGACTACAACTCGAAAGTCTCCAAAAGCGATAGAAATGGTATCTTCGGTGACATTGTCAGCGAAGATGCTATCTGGCTGGCCCCGCCAGGCATAGGCCGCGGCCGCGGCAATGTCTGCCAATCGATCTACTGATCCAGCCCGCGCAGTTACCGTTCGCTAGATGTTTGCGGGCTGGAGGATACTTCCTGGTGGGCCGTCTCGGGGGCCGGCAGCAGGTGGCCTTGTTGTGGGGGCCGCCAGGGCCAATGTCCTTCCATCTCCACCACCAGCGCCCAGCTAAGGAAGGTGCGGACCAGCACCAGCAAGCCCAGCACGATCACACTTTGCAGCGTGGCCTCCAGCGCTACGGTGTGGACGATATCGGCCGCCACCAGCACCTCCAGGCCCAGCAGGAGCGCTTTGCCCAGGCTGACCTTGAGCCGGTGATAGAGCTGGCCGCGCTCCCGATTCAGGGCGAAGTCCACCAGGTAGCGCAGCAGCGCCACGACGATGGCGCTGACGATGATGATCACCGCCAGCACCTCGATGAAGACCGCGGCGCGCTCGATCCAGAAGAAAACGGGGCTGACAGCTGCGTTGTTGCCAAGTAGATAGTGAAGCATGGATCTCCTAGAGCAGTGCAGCGATCTCGTTGAGCTTGGCCCTTAGCTCGGCGGCGGCTTGCTCTTGCACATCGAGCATCTGGTTCAGCTCGGCGATGCGCGCTTGGGGATCGCTGGGAGCTGTCTCGGCGGTCGGTTGCGCAGCGGGCGCGTCCTGTTCCTTCGGCTT
>JAYRNS010000898.1:0-1630 GCA_041912075.1 Anaerolineae bacterium | reverse complement strand
TTTCCAGCAGCTGGCGGGCGATCGTCTGGTTGGCCTGGCCGCGGGTAGCACGCATGACCTGGCCGATAAAGAAGTTCAGCAGGTTGGTGGCACCGGCACGGTAACGGGCCGCTTCACTGGGATGGGCGGCGATGACGTCGCGTACGACTCCGGACAAGGCATCGGTATCGCTGACCTGGGCGAGGCCGCCGGCGTCGACAATCTCACGTGCCGCGGCACCCGTTTCCACCATGGTGGCCAGCACCCGCTGGCCGATGTTGCGGTTGATCGTACCGCTGTCCACCAGCTTGAGCAGATCGGCCAGGGCATCCGGTGTGACGTTGCCCGTCTCCACGTCCAGACCTGCGGCATACAGCAAGCCAAAGAACGGACCCGCGACCCAATTGTTCACCTCGCGCGCCGATCCCCCGTAGGCCGCAACGACCGCTTCGAAGTAGTCGGCCACCGCTGGATCGGCCGCCAGAGTGGCCGCATCGGCCGGGCCAATCCCGTACTGCTGGCTGAAGCGGGCCTGTTTGGCATCGGGCAGTTCGGGCAGCCCGGCCTGGATGGCTTCCACCATCTCACGCGTCACGTGCAGCGGGGGCAGATCGGGCTCGGGAAAGTAACGATAATCGTGGGCCGACTCCTTGGTGCGCTGCACGAACGTGCGTCCCTCACTCTCGTTCCAGCCCATGGTGACCTGTTCGACCTGGCCACCGGCTTCGATGACGCGGATGTGGCGGCTGACTTCGTATTCGACCGAGCTGCGCACGGCGCGGAACGAGTTGAGGTTTTTGATCTCGACCTTGACCCCGTATTCGTCGCGTGCCGCCTGTTCGGCGGTGCGCACCGACACGTTGGCTTCGCAGCGCATGGCGCCCTTTTCCATGTCACCGCTGCTGGCGCCGATGTAGCGCAGAATCGTGCGCAGTTTGTTCAGGTAGTCGTACGTTTCCTGGGCACTGGTCAGGTCGGCTTCGGTGACGATTTCCAGCAGCGGCACGCCCGACCGGTTGAAGTCGAGCAGGCTGTACGATTCGCCGTTGCGCGTCACGTGCACCGACTTGCCGGTATCCTCTTCCAGGTGGGCACGGCGCAGGCGGATTTTTTTGGGCTGACCATCGTCGCCGGTGATGATCAGGTAGCCGCCGTTACACAGCGGCAGCTCGTATTGGCTGATCTGGTAACCCTTGGGCAAATCGGGGTAGGTGTAGTTCTTGCGCGCAAACACGGCGGTCGTGGCGACCTCGCTGTGCAGGGCCAGCCCCGTGCGAATGGTCTGCTCCACCGCCTGGCGGTTGATCACGGGCAGCACACCCGGCATGCCCAGGCAGATCGGGCAGACGTGGCTGTTGGGTGGCGCGCCAAAAATCAGGGCATCGCAGCCGCAAAACATCTTCGAGGCGGTTTGCAGCTGGGCGTGTACTTCGATGCCGATTACAGTTTGGTAGTCAGTCATAGTCAATCCATGGCGTGTGTCAGGGTGCGTAAAAGCATCGTATTATACCATGAAGAGGCGTGAGACGTGAAACGTGAACAGGGGATTGGGGTTGGGGGTCAGGGGCATAGGCGCTAACTTAAGCGCGGCACATTAAAAACAGACAAACGGAAGCCTCTGAGGTATAAGAATAGTGTAAGGAACACTCAA
>JAYRNS010000897.1:0-1511 GCA_041912075.1 Anaerolineae bacterium | reverse complement strand
TGCCCGGTCCACACACGACCATCAGTGGTCATCCATACGCTGTGGCCCGACGTGTTCGTCAGGCCAACGACGTTCGAGCTACCTGTGGTCGATGACGTGACGGTTCCCTGCCACACGCCGGTCGTGGTCTTTGTCGAGCCGGGCGTACCGCCTGTGTTGCCCGTACTGCCGGACGTGGGGCTCGAACCGCCGCCGCCGCAGGCGGTTAGTGCCAGGGCGGTGATCAGAGTGGCAATGACTGCTGAAAGAGATGAATTGATGCGCGACATGGTCGATCCTCCAAATACGAACCCGCAAACCCGGATTAGCCATAGACCGTCCGGGCGATGGACACGAGTGGTCGTGTGCTCAGTTCGGCGGTCGGAGGAAATCGAAGTGTGGCGGGTCGAAGGTCGGCGCCGCCAGAATGCCAATGACGTTGGCAGGCAGCGTGGGACTCAGTATCACCACACGGCTGACGCCCATCGCCGGCGTGTGTGCGCAGCCACACCTGCAGACGACATGCGTACCGGCGTGGTGTTGCCCGGCACCGTTGGGACCGTCGTGGGTACCGGCGGGTAGTTGTGTATGGCCGCCCGAGTGCGGCCCCGGACCAGTCGCTGGATGCGCAGGCCAATCGCCCAAGCACCCGGCGTCGCTCATCGAGGACGGAGCTGCCTGGGCAAAGGCCCCCACCAGCAGCTGTATCACGACCAGCGCCGAAACAAGAAACAGCGATGCCGGACGGCGAATCATGCAGTGCAGCATGGCACAGCGCGCGCGCCGGACAATACGGACGATTCCCTAGCAGCGCGAAGAGAGGCGCCACCCGTGAAGTCGTCGGCATCGTCTGAATGGCGCAAAGATCGATGCGCTCCTGAAATCGGTTGCATCGGGACGGCATGATCTTGCGAAGCCGACCCGCACCCGGAACCAGACAGATTGAGCCGGCTTTTCAACAGCCTGCTTGCCGGGCGCGAGCCGCCGTGGGTTCCGGCGGTCGGCCGCAGCAGACGTCCCCGAGCGCGGCGGTCCGCGCACACGGGACAGCAACGAGCCACGCTCTTCCGCCAAGGGGATATGGTAATCGGTTACAGCGTTCCGTTCGATGACGCGAGCTTCTGGATCAGCGCGTTCATGTTGGCCGAGGTCAGCCCGGAGTGGTTCATGGCAGAGCCCATGAAATTGGTCATGTCGGTGGCCAGGTCCGAAGTGCCGGTGTGGGAGCCCATCATGCCGCCGCCCATCATGCCGCCACCCATCTGGATCTGGGTGGTGCCCATCATTCCGATCATCGTGCCGTCGGAGGCATCGTTCATCATCGACGTGACGAAGGCCGAGGACGTCGTCGTCATGCCGAGGCGCATCGCGGATTGCGTCATGGCCGCGATGGCAGCGCCGTGGTTCATCTGATCCTGCGTGACGCCGCTGGCTGTGCCCGAGCCCGCCATGGTCATGTCGATCGGCTGTGTTGTGAGGAGGTTGCTCATCATGAAGTAGTTGCCGACGGCCGTGTTCGCGGCGGTGATGTT
>JAYRNS010000896.1:0-2585 GCA_041912075.1 Anaerolineae bacterium | reverse complement strand
TCGTCTGCGGACCCGGGACAAAACCAACGCTGAGCAGATCGGTGAGCGCGGCATGGTTTAGCTGGCGCGGGACACCGGGATAGGCAAGCAGTCCCTTGATTTCCGAGGCAAACAGCAGACAACCGTCGTGCAGGGTGTAGAAGAGCGGCTTGATGCCAAAGCGGTCACGCGCCAGCCAGGCGCATTGGGTCTGCGCATCCCACAATGCCAGGGCGAACATGCCGTGCAGATGCTCCGCGGCGCGGGTACCCCAGGTGCGGTAGGCGTGCAAAATCACTTCGGTGTCGCACCGGGTCCCAAACTGGCAGCCCTGAGATGCGAGGGTCCGGCGCAGGTCCGGGTAGTTGTAGATTTCACCGTTCTGCACGACCACCACCGCCGCATCGTGCGAGATGACCGGCTGGTGACCACCGTCAAGGTCGACGATGCTGAGCCGGCGCGCGCCCAAACCGCAGGCTGGTTCCGCCCAAACGCCACGATCGTCCGGGCCACGGTGCACGAGGGCGTCGGTCATGTCATCCAGCCACGCCGTGCGTACCGGCGGTCCCGCACCCAATCGAACGATTCCGGAAATACCACACATAGCAAGAATCAGGTGCTGGCCGGCGTGGCCGGGAAATGGTAGACGACGACAAACGGTGCGTAGTCCGCCGCCGACTCGTGGTACGGTTGGCCGTCGAGCGTCAACCAGGCGTGCCCGCCGATGCCCTCGGTTTTGCGGCGCACGCCAAATTGGATGACCACCGGCACCCCCGCCCGGCGCAAGAAGTGATAGCGCAGCAGTGAGCGGTGCAGGCAGATACCCAGCGCAGTCGACCGGTCGAGGTAAGCCACTGCATCGCAAATATGGCGCACTGTGTCGGACGGCAGTGCCAGATCGATCCCCGGAGTGATTTGCACCAGGAAATCGGGCAGCGGGACCCCCTGCATGGCGGTGTCGAGTCCGCGGCTGAACCGCCAGGCCTCGCGCCACAGACGGCGTTGATCCGACGATGGCAGCACCCCGGCCGCGGTGCGGGTCACGCTCAGCACACGGTGCACGCGTGACGGCAGGCTAATCGGCGACAACCAGACCCTCGTTGGCCAGTGCCTGACCCAGGTCGATCAGGTCAGCGGAAACCATGGTGACCTGGTCAGGAATCTGGCAGAACTCAGCCAGGGCGATGGCATGACCGGCCAGGGGCGTGGTTCCGTCCAGCCGCTCCCACAACCAGGTGCCCGTGTCGTTGAGCGAAAAGGTCATCCCCGTATTCAAATTGATCAGAATCGCCTCGTTGGCCACGACCTGGTAGGCGGCGTGAGATGCCCGGGCCAGCACCGAGGCGGGTTGAATGGTCGATTTTGCAGGCACACTTGTCTCCCGTTACCGATTTGCCGGTTTGTATTCCCTGAATATACTCAACGGTCCATGGACTTCACTGTTTTGCTGCACCACGTCGCGGTGCATTTCACCAGCCCTGACGATGACATCCTGCGCCGTGTCGCACGCATCTACCAGCCATTTGCCACCGTCCAGCAGCCGGCCGATCTGGAAGTGTCGGTGCAGCGCATGGTGGAGCCGCTGCCAGTTCCACGCGGTGACCCGGTCATTGCTGAAGAGGGGCGGCTGGCTTATTTCCTGGACGGTGACCAGCTCATCGCCCACTTCATGCGCTGGGGCCAGCTGCACGTCGATCTGGCCGCCGGTCGATTCGCGGCCCA
Organism: Anaerolineae bacterium; assembly: GCA_041912075.1. GTDB lineage: Bacteria > Chloroflexota > Anaerolineae > SSC4 > Amarolineaceae > SSC4. The sequence goes on along the minus strand of JAYRNS010000896.1, from coordinate 884 downwards.
TCTGGCACCCCTGGGCCTCGACACGTACAGCGTGCTCGAAGACATGCTCATCATCGGTTTGGCCCCATTGCTGCGCCGGCGCGGGCTGTTTACCCTTCATGCCCTGGCTGCCGCCCGCCACAACCAGGCGGTGCTGTTGGTGGGCGGTATGGGTGCTGGCAAGACCACCACGGGCATCAGCTTGCTGCGTGCGGGCTGGTCCCTGTTGTCCAACGACAGTCCGCTGCTGTATCTGGACGGCGATCTGCTAACCGTTGTGGCCTATCCGGGGCTGCTCAGCGCGCACGACGACAGCCTGGGCTGGTTTCCGGAGCTGGCCGGTATCCTGGATGGTCCGGCCAGGACGCACGAACACACGCGTCTCAAGCGCCTGTTTGCCGCCGAAACCATCTATCCCAACGTCTGGGGGCGCAGCGCTCAGCCAGCGGCCATCTGTTTTCCCGAAGTGGTGCCAGGCCTCCAGACCAGTCATCTGGAGCCGGTCAGCAGCCGCCAGGCCCTGGTCACCATCCTGCCGCAGAGTATCGAGAACTGGGACCGTCCTTTGGTCGGGCAGCATCTCGACATCCTCGGCCGTCTGGTCGAGGTTGCCCCGTCATACCGGCTGTGTCTCGCACCGGATGTTGACGCGCTGCCAGCCTTGTTAGGTAGCCTGTTGGACGTCCCCGGACGTCCCCGGCACGACCCGTAAGTCCTCGGGTGGCGCATACCCTAGGTGGGTCGTGCCGGGGACGTCGAATTCGCCTACGCCATCACCTCGCCCGGTTTGTTGCTGGACGTCCCCGGCACGACCCGTAAGTCCTCCGGTGGCGCATACGCTTGGTGGGACGTGCCGGGGACGTCGAGGTTGCTTACGCAATCACCTCGCCCGGTTTGTGTTTGTG
>JAYRNS010000895.1:0-3177 GCA_041912075.1 Anaerolineae bacterium | reverse complement strand
GGTTACTACGTGGCGTCGGTTCCCGCATTACGTGGTTGTCACACGCAAGCAAAATCGCTGGATGTACTTATGGACCGCATTAGAGAAGCGATTAAGCTGTGTCTCGAAATCGAGGAACCTGTAGTCAATGAGTTTATTGGTGTACAACGTGTGGCGGTCATGGCGTGAGCACATTTCCGGCTGTTTCCGGCAGGCAGCTTATGTAATGCTAAACTGGCACGAGCACCTGTGCCACCACGTGAATCGCTCCCCCATCCCACTGCACGACCCCCTTGACCACCACAAACACCCCATGCGCCGCTGAGCGGTCACGCGCATACACGTCCGGCATCACCACCACGTTGACGATGCCGTCGGTATCCTCCACCGCTAAAAAACAGACGCCGTTGGCCGTCGGTGGGTGCTGGCGGGCGACGATGACGCCACCAATCGTCACCGGCTGCCCGTGTTTCAGCCGCCGCAGCTCACGGCTGGGACGCGCCCCCGCCCGGGTAAAGGCGTCACGACGCAGGGTGCTCAGGTGCGCGTCCAGCGTCGCTCCGGTAAAAGCAAAGGTCGTCGCCAGCCGGGTTTGCTCATCCATCGGCACCAGATCGGCGTGCAGATCGGCTGCCGGCAGCCCCAGCGCTGTCTGCTGCGGACGCCGGGCCAGGTGATACGCCTCGGCCAGGTCCCACAACACCTGCCGGCGCTCACCCATGTGATCCAACGCACCGGCCAGCACCAAGGCCTCGACGTGGCGTCGATCTAAACCGGTGCGCCGGACCAGGTCGAACAGCGAGAGAAAGGGCCGGCGCTCGCGCTCTTCCAGCACCCGCGCCACCTGCTCGGCCCCAAAGCCGTGTACGTCCTCCAACCCCAACCGGATGGCATCGGCTTCCACCGTCGCCTGGGCTTCCATGAAACGCAGATCGACGGGCAAAAACCGCACGCCAGCCCGCTGCGCTTCGGCCACGACGACGTGTTTGGGATAAAACCCCATCGGCTGGTGGCGCAGCAGCCCGGCAAAAAAGGCCACCGGGTGGTGGCAGCGCAGCCAGGCCGACCAGTAGGTGATCACGGCAAAGGCTGCGGCGTGTGCTTTGGAAAACGAGTAACCGCCAAAGGCCTTGAGCTGGGCAAAAATCTGCTGCGCGACGGTCGTTGGCACCCCCTGTGCCCGTGCTCCCATCAGGAAGCGCTGGCGAAAGACCTCGATCTCGGCCTCGGCGCGTTTGTGCCCCAGGGCACGCCGCAGCAGCTCGCCTTCGCCCGGTGTAAACCCGGCCACGTCACGCGCCACCTTGAGCACCTGTTCCTGGAACAGGATCACCCCCAGGGTTTCGCCCAGCGCCGGCGCCAGCGTGGGGTGCAGATACTGCACCGGCTCGATACCGGCGCGCCGCCGCAGGTAGGGGTGAACCATGTTGCCCTGCACGGGTCCGGGCCGGATCAGTGCCACTTCGACCGTCAGATCAGCAAACGAACGCGGCTGGAACTTGGGAATCAGCGAGGCCTGGGCCCGGCTTTCGACCTGGAATACACCGGTCGTCTCGCCGCGGCAGATCATGTCGTAAACGCGTGGGTCGTCAAAACGTAACGCCGTCAGATCGGGGTGCCGGCCGGTGCGCGCAGCGATAAAAGTGCACGCATCGGCAATCGCCGACAGCATACGCAGCCCCAATACGTCGAGTTTGATCCATCCGGCCATTTCGAGCGCATCCTTGTCCCACTGCACCACCGTCCGTCCCTCCAAACTTGCCGGCTCGACCGGCACCTGGGCAGCGAGAGGAGGACCCGACAGCACCATGCCACCGTTGTGGATGCCCAGGTGGCGCGGAAAACCATCGATGGCGGCCGCCAGGGTCAGCAGCTGCTGCCAGCGCGGGGTGTCGAGCTGGGCGCCAAAGGTGGAGCGCAGCGCCACCGAGTTGGGCAGGTCGGCCGCCGCGCGCACATCGGTGCTGGCGCTGATGCGGTCGAGCAGTTCTTCGGCAAAACCCAGCACCATGCCCACGTCGCGCAGCGCCTGGCGCGCACCAAACGTCACGACGGTGCAGGCCATGGCGGCGTGCTCGTGCCCGTAACGTTGGTAGAGATACTGGATGACCTCTTCACGCCGCGCCGCATCGAAGTCGACGTCGATGTCGGGGGTGGTGACGCGCTCGCGGGCCAGAAAACGCTCGAACACCAGCCCGGCGGCCAACGGGTCGATGGGTGTGATGTCGAGCAGATAAGCAACCAGCGAATTGGCCGCGCTGCCCCGTCCCTGGCACAGGATACCCTGGGTGCGGGCAAAACGCACCATGTCCCACACGACCAGGAAATAGTCGGCCAACCCCTGTTCGGCGATGATCTGCAGTTCACGTTCGAGGGTCTCCGTATAAGGACGGCTGTGCCGGCGGTCGATTTTGTGCGGCAGGTTGTGGGTGCACAGGCGGCGCAGGTAGGCCATTGCCGGCATGTCCGGCAGGCTGTCTGGCCAGATAAGGTGTGGCAGCACCTGCGGGCCGGCCGGCAGCTGCACGGTACAGCGGTCGGCAATCTCGAGCGTGGCACGCAGCGCATCGGGCCGGTCGGCGAACAGGGTGGCCATGGCCTGGGGGGAGCGAAAGTAATACTCGCGGTTGCTGCGCAGGAGGCCGTTGGCCTGGGCCAGCGGCAGGCGGTGACGGATGCAGGTGAGCACGTCGTGCAGCGGGGCGTCGGCCGGCGCCAGGTAGTGCACGTTGCCGGTGGCAACCAGCGGCAGGTTCAGCCGCTGTGCCAGCTCGGCCAGCCCCAGGTCTAGACGGCGGTCGCCGCGTTCATGGTGGCGCTGCAGCTCGAGGTAGAAGTTGCCGCGGCCAAAAATGGCGGCAAACCGTTCGGCCACGTAACCGGCCCGGGTGAGGTCATGGGCCAGCACGGCGCGGGCAATTTCGCTGCGCCGGCAGCCGGAGAGGGCAATCAGGCCGCTGGTATTTCCCGCCAGGTGACGCCAGGGCAGGGCGGCCATGCCCTTCTGCTGATCGCGCCGGGCCAGGGTGAGCAGGCGGCACAGGTTCGCATAGCCAATGTCGTTTTCGGCCAGCAGGGTCAGGTGCCCGCCGCCGTTGACCAGGGTCAGTTCGGTGCCGAAGATCGGTTTGATACCGGTCTGGCGTGCGGCCTGGGCAAAACGCACCGCGCCGTACAGCGCGTCGTGGTCGGTCAGGG
>JAYRNS010000894.1:0-1509 GCA_041912075.1 Anaerolineae bacterium | reverse complement strand
TGCTTTGCGGGTTGACGCCCAGCACAGCGGCGAATTCGTTTACTGAGTAATATTTTGTTTCTGTCATTGTCCCCCCGTGGCTTATACTGAATTATATACGCAAGCACACAAATTGTCAATTTGGTGCGTAGCCGCCCGCCCCGCCGTCAATGCTGCCATCAGGCGTCACGTACGGGGCCGGCGGCGAGGTGCTACTGCGGGCCGAACAGGTCGGCCATGTCCTGTTGGTGTTGGGTTGGTTGCACCGGCTTGAGAGTCGCAATACTGCCCTCAAGCGTGGCGTGTGGGTTGGCCTGGGATGCCGGCTTTTTCGGCTCTTTTGACCAGCGCCCCTGTTCATCGCGGGTATAGCCGACCTTGACCATCCGTTCCTCAAGCACCTTGATTACCTCTTCTGCCTCGTCATCGGCCAATTCCGCACTATGGGGCGTTGAACCGCGACTCGCCCACAGGCAAAGATCGGCGCGGGTTTTGTCTGCCTTTTCGCCGTATATCTTGTCGCACATAATGCGCAGGTAGGTGACGCGCTTCGGGTCGGCTAACTTGTAGCTGGGCTGGGGGTCGGCCTGCTCGCCCTGCGGCTCAGGTGCGGGTACGACGACGGCGGGTGGTGGCGGGGTTGGGGTGATGATGAGCTGCGGGGACTGGGCGGGTTGCGCAACACCGTGCAGCCAGGTCGTCAGGGTTGCGGCCACGTCAGCACCCGGCTTTTTAATGACCGCGCCAGACAGAGCAGGACACCGCGATTTTGTGACGATCATGGTGTTGTCGATGTCCATTTCGCCAAATACGTCGAACTCATACTCAAACCCTTCACGCTGTTGGGGTGCCATGCCGACTTTACGCGGTGCCTGTTTGCCGCGCTCGTCTTGCTGTACCACGTACTCTTGTTTGCTGCGCATCGTGGCGATAACATGCAGCGGGGCTGCTACGATGGCTTCGACGAGGTGGTTCTGAATCGGTGTGGCGTCCTTCCATGCCGCGAAGCTGTTTTGAGATCGCATCCGGGCCGCGATCTGGTCAACGACTTCGAGCAGTCCGCCCGTGCCCGACCACGCATGTGTCAGGCTGTCCAGGATGACAACGCCATACCCGGCTTTGGCGGCTTCGTTGATGGCCTCAACGAACCGATCGGGGTGATATGGCGGGTGCATCTCCAACACGTCGAATTGAAACAGGTCAGCGTATTTGCTGGCTGATCCGTGTTCGGTGTCCACCACCGCGACGGGTTTACCGTTTGCCAGGGCCGAAGCAATGGCCAGGGCGGTGTAGGTCTTTCCTGAGCCAGACGGCCCGGCGATTGCCATACGTAGCTTTGCTTCTCGCTTGATTGCCTTGGTGAAACTCATTGCATATCCTCCAGTGGGTCGGTTTGTGGTTCGGGTATCAGCCGACAGCACCACGCCCATGGCAAGATCGCTCGCATCAGGGCAATGCGCGTGTGGGCTTTGTAGGTCTTGAATCGGTCTGGGTCGAGGATCGACTGCACGACGGCGGCCAGCATCTCCG
>JAYRNS010000893.1:0-6507 GCA_041912075.1 Anaerolineae bacterium | reverse complement strand
GACGCCGCCGTGCAGCAGGCGGTGCAGCGTCTGAATCAAATCCAAATCGAGTTGGACGAAGCCGCGCACACCCTCGGACGGCTGGAATCGCAGGTACAGATGCTGGATGGTGAGATCATCCCGCGTCTGGCGCAGGAGATCGAAGCGGCGCGTGCCGCCCAACACAGCTATCTTCTGCTGGAGGATATCGCACAGACCGCAGACCTGGCCGAAGAAATCGCCAAAGAGTACGCCCGCCGCAGCGAGCGGCAGCCGCTGGCCGTCGTGCTGGAGAATGCCACGCGCTACGAAGGCGACTACAGCACCGCCGAAAGCCGCAGCCGCGACCGGCTGCGCGAAGCCAAACAGACCTACAGCCATCATCACGACTTTGGTTATGATGACCACGAGGACGCTGCACGTTACGCAGAGGAGCGTGCCAAGTGTGTCGCCACCGAGCTGCCCGATTACCAGACACGCGTGGCTCAGCAGCGGGCCCTGGCCGAACAGGAGCTGGTGGAAAACTTCATCCACCGCCTGCGCGAGCAGATCGAGAATGCGCGCAGCCAGCTCGGTTATCTGAACGAGACGCTGAGCCGCCTGCGTTTTGGTGGCGAGCGTTACGAGTTCATCACCAGCCCCGCGCCCGATTTGCGCCAGGTGTACGACCTGATCATGGACAGCCAGGCGGTGCTGGGGGCTTCACTCTTCGACAGCGATTTCCGGCGCCGCCACCAGGAAGGCTGGGACATGCTCTTCGAATGGCTGACCGTGGGGGCACGTGATGACCTGGCACCAGAGCTGCGCCGGCTGCAGGACTACCGCAACTACCTGGCCTACGACATCCGCATCCACTACCCCAACGGTGACCGCGCCCTGCACAGCCAGATCAGCACGAAAAAGTCGGGCGGCGAAACGACCACGCCGTTCTACGTCGCCATGGCGGCCAGCTTCGCCCAGGCCTACCGGCTCAACCAGCCGCGGCCGGCCGATACGATCCGCCTGGCGATCTTCGACGAGGCGTTTGGAAAGATGGACAGCGCCCGCACGGCCAGCGCGCTCAAGTTCATGGTCGATACCGGCTTGCAGGTTATCCTGGCCACGCCGCCTGACAAGGCCGGCAGCCTGCTGCCGCACGTCGACAGCGTGCGCACGGTGGTGCGCCAAAACAGCCATTCCTTTGTGCTGGAGATCGACAAACGCGAGCTGGCGGAGCTGGCCGAACCCCTGGAGGTCGCCGCGTGACCGTGGAACTGCCGTTCACCCCATCACCCGACGTGGCCGTGGTAATGCACAGCCTGCTCGACGTGTACGAGCGGCGTGACCCACGACGGCCGGTACAGCGGGCCATCCGTATCTGGCTTGGCGACATCGAACTGCCCGGCTACGGCAGCCAGCTCGATCCGGCACCGCGGCTGACGGCCAACGAGCAGCTTCGGGTGCTGGCGGGGCGTCACCTGGTGCACCTGACATGGTCCCCCGGCCAGGAAGATCACCTGCTGGAGGCTGTGACCCTGGTGCCGGAGCATGCGGCCGACCTCTTCTCCTGGCTGGGTCGCGCCCCTCTGGCGGCACAGCGGGCCCGGCTGCGTGACCAGCTGCTGGCCGAGCGCTGGCGTTTTGCCGAGGGTGATTGGCGCCGGCGGGTTGTGGACCACACCGTGGCCCAACTGCGGGTGGGGGCTTCACCGCTGCCGTTCGTCATTGGTGATGACGGTTTCAATCACGATTTACTGACCACCCTGACGGCGCTCGACACGATCACGGAGGAAACGCCGTACCGCGTCTTCAGCGTGCGCACGTTCAACGACAGCAAGGTGCTGGATGGGCTCAAGGGTGCGTTGGCAACGCTGGCGCGTCGCCATCAGCCCGAATGGAGCAGCTTCACGCCTGATGAAGCCCTGCGTGAGCTGGGTTTGGTGGCCAACCCCGTGCCGATTTTCCTGGCGGGACCGTGGTGGCTGCGCGACCGGCAGGGTCGAGCCGTCGATCTGACTCCGTTTTGTCCTGCGGTGGGGATTCCTACCCAACTGGCGGTTGGTGTGTGCGCCGTGGGTGTGGATGTGAGCCAGGTACGGCAGGTTGTCTGTGTCGAAAACCTGGCCGCATTCTACGAACTGATTCGCCATACCGGGGATGGACTGGCCGCGCTGTGCCTGTGGGGTAATCCGGCACCGCCGGTGCGGCATTTGCTGCGGCTCTTGGGCGAGACACTGCCTGAAGAGACACCGCTGTCGGTGTGGGCCGACCTCGACGTCGGTGGGCTGACTATCGTGTCTGCGCTGCGCCGGTTGGTGTCCTCGCGTATTTTACCGTATCATATGGATGCAGCGACCCTGGAGGCGCATGCACGCTGGGCGAAACCGCTGACGACTAACGACCGGGCTCGGCTGTTACGCCTGCGTGGCCAGCCCGTGCTGGCCGACCTGCGCCCGCTTATCGAATCGATGCTGGTTCGTGGGATCAAGCTCGAACAAGAAGCGATTGGCTTGGGAGATTGAAAACGATCCAGCACAATCAGAAAGGCAACCCATCACTGATCATGACCACCATCGAATCACCACGCTTCGAACGCCTGGCCACCAGTAGATACCGGCTCCCGGCCGGCCTGCCGGCCGTTTGTGGTTACGTCACCGTGCCCGAAGCACGCAGCACAGCGTCGGGCAGCGATGCGAGCGACAGGACGCTGCGCATTTACGTCACACTGGTCAAGAGCCTGAGTCCGCAACCGGCACCCGACCCGCTGGTGTTTCTCGCGGGTGGCCCGGGTGGCAATTCCAACAGCCTGCTGCGCCACCTGGGCGAACCGGCCGCCCAGCAGCTGTGGCTGGGACAGCGCGACCTGATCGTCTTCGACCAGCGGGGCACCGGGTTTTCCGAGCCGCCACTGTTTGCGCCCGAACTCGAGCCGATGACAAACGAGGCTTTTTTGACGAACGACAGCGCTGAGGCACTGGCCGCGCGCTTTGTGACCGCGGCCCTGCGCGCACGCGACCGTTTCGTCGAGGCCGGCGCCAACCTGGCAGCGATCAACACCCCTGAAATTGCCGCCGACATCTTCGATGTTTGCCAGGCCCTGGGTTATCTCGAGGCCAACCTCTACGGCATCTCCTACGGCACACGTCCCGCGCTCGCGGCCATGCGCGATTTTCCGGGCCTGATCCGCAGCGTCGTGCTCGACTCGACGGTGCCAATTCAGGTGAGCCAGTACACCGAGGCGATCCCCAATGCGCGTGATGCCTTTCACCGTGTCTTCGAGGCGGTGGCGGCCGATGCGCGGGTCGATACCATGTACCCGGATGTCGAATCGGTCTTCTACGATGTGTTCGAGCGCTTGAGCACGGCGCCGGTCATCCTGCCGGCCAGACATCCCCTGTCCCAGGAATCCATCGACCTGCGGCTGTCCGGTGAAGTGTTTGTCGGCATCCTGTGCAACGCGTTCTACGACACGGCCGCCATTGCCGCCCTGCCGCGACGCATCTACCAGGCGTATCGCGGCGAGTACGACACCTTCGTCGAATCGATGCTGCACCTGCTCGGCGACCCGCCCTCCGATCTGCCGGGATGGGGCGCGGGGATGTATTATTCGGTGAATTTCTGCGATGACAAAGTCACGGTGGCGACGGCTGAGGCGATTCGCGAGCACGCCCGGCAGGTGCCGGCGATGGCGTCGTTACCACTGACCGAATTCCACCTTGGCCCGGCGATTGCCGACCTGGCGGCTGAGTGGGGTGCACGACCACCGGGGCCAGCCGAATACCAACCGGTGGTGAGCGACATTCCCACCCTGATCCTGGCTGGCGGCTTGGACCAGAACACACCGGCCTTCTGGGGGCGCCTGGCCGGTCAGACGCTGTCCAACAGCTGGTACGTCGAGGTGCCGGGGGCCGGGCATGGGATCTGCGGCGACTGGCCCTGTGTCGATGCGATTATCGACCAGTTTTTCGAAAACCCTCGCCGCCCGCCGGATGACGCCTGCGTATATGCCCTCGACCAACCGAATTTTGTTCTACCCTGAGGTGACAAGACCGTGTTCTCCCACTCATTCGAATTCTCCGACGCCGCCCACGAGTACATCGCGGGCACCCTGACCCTCGATGACGTAACGACCGGTATGGGCAGCCCCACCTTCCGCACCGGCCGCCTGGCGCTGCACGATGAGCGCGCGCTGTCCCTGGTACTCACACACAGCCCGGCCACGGCCGATTTCATGTACGTGCGGCGCAGCGGGCCCGAACCGCATCTGTTCGAGCTGCTCGGCGTGGCGCCCGTGCGCCTCCCAGCCGGTGACATCTGGCTGCCCGGACAGATTGCCCTGGGTCCCGCGCGCACGCAGATCAGCGGGCAGGCGATCCGCGACACCTTGCGCACGCCGGCCGTGCAGGAGGTCGTCACGCAGCATACCCAGGACGAAATCGTCATCCTGCCGGTGCTGCGTGAGGGTGCCAAGTACCAGGTATCTGAAGCGCTGTACCAGAATTATGGTTACTACTGCGATGAGGCGCTGCTCGATTCGCACCACGTCTTCGACCCGTCCGTGCCGCGTTACAGCCGGCGCGTGGAGACGACGATCGTCAAGGACCAGGACATCTCGCCAGCGCAGCGCCAGAGCAAACGCGTGGCCCTGATCGGTGACAGCATCGCCAGCGGTGTGGTGATGCTGGGTGTGCTGGCGCTCGTCGAAGAGCGTTTCGTCAACGTCACCCAGCTCGAGATTGTGGCCCCGTTTGCCACCCTGCGCGGACTGGCGCGGCTGCTGAGTTACAGCTCGCCGCGGCTGCAGATGCGGGTGCACATCTTCGAGACCATTCTCAACGCCCTGCCGCCCGACTATTACTATTCGGCGCACTTCGCCGAGCCGGCATTCCACATCGATCCCGCAATGGAAGGGCGGTACCGCCAGTGGTGGGGCGAAGACGCCGAGGGCAACGCGATTGCGGACACGGCGTGCGCCGGCTATGGTTGGGCGGAAGCTTTCTTCAACCCACGCAAGCAGATCCAGATGATCAACGAGCAGCTGCTGGCGCGGCACCAGCTGACGATTGGCGACATCGTGCGCCGGAACCTACGAGTGATCTGACGCTCTTAATTCACGGTGGTGCCAGCCCGGCATAATATATTCATACCAGGACATCCACTTTCCACTTAAAACAGGGAACTCCACTCCGTGAATTTGCCTAAATTCATGGAGGCTGGGTCGCCCGTCTCACGAGGGCTTCGTGCCCAAAAACAGGCCAGGCCAACCAGCAGGATCATAACCTGAAGCGTCTGAATTTGCCTAAATTCAGACGGTATCGTATCATCTATTCATGATAATTCCGCGATTACTACTTAGTCCGATTGAAGCAGCCATCACGCCAGGCAAAGTCGTCGTCCTGTACGGCCCGCGTCAGGTCGGAAAAACTACGCTGGTCGGTGAACTTCTAGCCAGGACCACACGACGTGCGCGTTTCATCAATGCCGATGAGCTGGCGTACCGCGAGGCATTGGCCAGCCAAAAACGCCAGGTACTTGGCGACATACTGGGTGATGCCGAATTGCTGGTGATCGATGAAGCACAGCGTGTCACGAACATTGGGCTCAATCTGAAAATCCTGGTAGATCGTTTTCCGCATGCGGCGATCGTTGCCACCGGTTCTGCGTCGTTCGACCTGGCGAATCAAATCGCCGAGCCATTGACCGGCCGTGCCTTGACATTTACGTTGTATCCGATCAGTTATGGCGAGGTGAGTAACGCCTTTGGCGCATTCGAGGCCCAAAGCCAGCTGGAACGCTGGCTCATTTGGGGCGGCTATCCGACCATTGTGACGACCGAGACAGCCACGATGCGCGAACGTCTGCTGGGCGAGCTGGTTGGCGCTTATCTATACAGAGACATCCTACAGTTGGACGGTGTACGGCGTGCCGACAAGATCGTAGATTTGTTGCGCTTGCTGGCTTTCCAGATTGGCCAGGAAGTATCACTGGCCGAACTTGCCAGCAGCCTGGCGCTGAACCGGGCCACGGTCGAACGCTATCTGGATTTGCTCGAAAAGGTTTTCGTCATTTTCAGGTTGCGCGGCTTCTCGCGTAATCTGCGCAAGGAGATTGCCAAGAACGCGCGGTACTATTTCTTCGACAACGGCGTGCGCAATGCGTTGATCCAGAACTTCAACCCGCTGGCGCTGCGCAACGACGTGGGTGCCTTGTGGGAAAACTTCTTGATGATCGAACGACGCAAGGCAAACGAGCTGGCTGGCCGATCAGCCAACACCTACTTCTGGCGCACCTACGACCAGCAGGAGATCGACCTGGTGGAAGAGCGGGATGGCCGGCTGTTTGCCTATGAATGCAAATGGTCCACACGTAAACCAGTGTATCCGCCCAAGAGCTGGGCCAGCACTTATCCTGACGCGGCATTCGAGGTGGTCACGCCGGATAACTACCTGGATTTTGTGCTCGGCGCATAGTACCCGCCCGCGGGGGTGTCAGAAAGGCGGCTGGAAGCCGCGGCTACACAGACAAACGCCCCCTGCGGGGCGTAACGTT
>JAYRNS010000892.1:0-3491 GCA_041912075.1 Anaerolineae bacterium | reverse complement strand
CAGCTGGGGGTTTGGTATCAGCCAGCCGGGGCCTGACGATCCGATCAGTTTCCAGCTGGGGGTCATCCCGCTGGCCCTCAGCATCCTGGCCCTGGGGGTGTTGTTCCTCAAGCCACGCGTATCGGCCGTGCTGCGGCGTGAAGTTCTATTTTTTGCTGGTATGACAGCCGTGGCCGTCTATTTGATGCTGCCGGCCTCAGCCTGGGCCTGGCAGTGGATCCCTATCGTCAAGTTTGCCCAGTTCCCCTGGCGCTATCTGATGCTGACGACCGTCAGCCTCGCGGTGCTGTCAGGTGTGCTGGTCGCGGTAGCGGTGGAAAGGATGGCCCACTCGCACGATGACCGGCAGCCGCTCAGCGTCGCGACGCTGGCCCTGGTCGGGCTGCTCGTTCTGGGCAGTTACAGTTACCTCCACGTGGAGGTGCGCCAGCCCACCCCGCAGCAGGGTCCGGTGTCGCTGGCGGCGCTGATGCGGTTCGAACAGTCGAGCAACGAGATGACAGGGGTCAGTTCGTTCGTCAAGGAAATCCCCACCTGGTCGCCCATGGCGGAGGACCACGTGCGCGGCCGGCCGGTGACGACGCACGTCGATTACAGCCGCGTCCCGCAGACCGAGGAGCTGGCGGTCGACGTGCGCGACTACGGCACGGCCCACGAGCTGGTGTGGGTACACAGCGGCCGGCCCGACCAGCGGTTGGTGTTCAACATCGACTACTTCCCCGGCTGGACGGCCTACCTCTACGAGGATGCCAACAACCAGCCCGGTCGCTTATTGCGGACGATTCACCTCACCGAAGCCGATACCGTGGGTCCGGTTGCGCAGATTGCGGTGCCGCTGCAGGAGGGGGAGTATTTCCTGCTGCTGCGTTTCGAGGATACCCCCGTGCGTGTGCTGGGCAAGGTGCTGACCGTGCTGTCGTTGGCGGTGCTCGTGGCGGGGTGGATCGTTCGTTGGTGGTGGAGGCGGCGGGCATGAGCGAAACAGTGCAGTTGATTGCCGAGGGCGCCGACATCGCCTGGGGGATGTCGGTGGGTCGGCTCGTGGACGAGGCAGAAATCCGTACCCTGGCCGCCGCCTATGGTGAGCCGCGGCGCCAGTTGTATCGTCTGCAGGCGGACGACTATCTCTTCCGCACGCGTTTTCAGAAGGCGCCAGACCGGCGGGGTGAGGTCGGCTTTGTCTTGCGTTGTGGTGCCAATGCCTATCTGCTGCACACCAAAAACTTCTATCCCGGCGTGTACCGGCTGCCGACCGGCGGTATTTTCTGGCGAGAGTCGGTGGCCGACGCGCTGGTTCGTGAAGTACGCGAGGAAACGTCGCTGACCATCCACCACACCCGCTTTCTGGCTGTTCTGGGGTACGAGTTTCACTATCGCGCGCGCGTGCAGCCATTTGTCACCTATCTGTTTTACGCGGAGCGTGCCGGCGGCGAGTTGTGGGCCGATGGGGTGGAGGTTGCTGGTTTTCGCGAAGTGCCGTTGGCTGTGATTCTCCAGGAGGGGGGCCGCCTGCGCGCCCTGCCGCCTCCCCGTGCGATGTGGGGTGCCTGGCGGGCGCTGGCCCACCAGGTGGCGTACGAGTTGTTGAGTCCAACCGCATGACCAGGTCAACTTCGTCGATGCGGTCATCCGTCAAACTTTCTACGGACAGGCCAGAACGCAAGAAACAGCCGCAAATGGCCATTCGCGCATTCGCGGCCCCATTCGCGGACGGCATTTCGCGTCTTCGCGTGAAGCTCTCCCAACCGGACTGGACCCTGATTCTTCTACTGGTCCTGACCATCCCGGCCTGGGCGACGCTGCTGGCACCGGGCTATTTTTTCCAGGCGCACGATGCCCACCACAGCGTTTTCTACCTGGTCGAGTTCGACCAGGCCATCCGCGACGGCAACCTCTGGCCGCGTTGGGGACCGGATCACGCGATGGGGTACGGGTATCCGCTGTGGATCGTTTACGCGCCCCTGGCCTACTACGTGGCCGAGGCTTTTCACCTGTTGGGGTTCGGGTTTACCGTCGCGGTCAAGCTGGCGTGGGGGCTGGGGTTTGTCTTCAGTGCCTGGGGGGCCTATGCCCTGGGGCGGCGCTGGTGGGGCCGGCCGGCCGGGCTGATTGCCGGGCTGCTCTACACGTATGCGCCCTACCACCTGCTCAACATCTACGTGCGCGCCGCGCTGGCCGAATTCTGGGCGATGGCCTGGTTTCCCTGGGTGCTGCTCGCCTTCGACCGGCTGATCGAGCGGCCGACGCGCGGCCGGCTGGCCGTGGCTGCGCTGGGGTTGGCCGCGGCGCTGCTGACGCATTCGGTGGTGGTGCCGGTGTTCGTGCCGTGGCTGATGCTGTTCGTGCTGCTGCGGCTGGTCGTGATGGACCGCCGAACGCCAGTTCGGCCCGCGGATCGCCAAACACCAGTTCAACCCCAGGAACACCGAATGCCAGTTCGGCGCCTCAGCCCGCTGCTGGCATCCCTCGCCGCCGGCCTTCTCGGCGTCATGCTGGCGGCGATCTTCCTGGTGCCGCTGCTGGTCGAGCAGCGTTATGCCGGCGCGGCGCAGTGGGTCAACAACACCTACGATGTCGACCGCAACTTTGTTTACCTGCACCAGCTGTTTTCGCCGTTTTGGGGGTATGGCTACAGCGTGGCCGGGCCGGCCGACGGTATGGGTTTTCAGCTGGGCGTGATGCCGCTGCTGCTGGCGCTGGCCGGCGCCGTGATCGGTCTGCGGCGCGGCGCACGTGCGCGCTCGGTGACGCTGTTCATGCTGCTGACCCTGGTGCTGACCGCGTTGACGATGCTGACCTGGGCGGCGCCGCTGTGGCAGGCGTTCCCGGTGGCCAGCCTGATCCAGTTCCCCTGGCGGCTGCTGGCGCTGACCGTGCTGGCGATGGCGCTGCTGGGTGGGGCGGCGGTGGCGGGGGTGCTGAGAGACGCGCCGGCTGAGTCGGACGAGCGCGCCTGGCCGGCCGTGATGGTGTACCCGCTGGCGCTGCTGATCGTGCTGGCCAGTCTGCCCTACACCACGGCGCCCCTCTCCCCGGTGACGGCGCGTGACGAGAGTCCGCTGGCCATCATGGATTTCGAGATGGCGCATCCTGACATGATCGGCGTGACGGCCTATGCCCAGGAGCGGTTCAGTGAGACACCGCTGTTGGGCCAGTACCTGGCAGGTGAGCCTTTACAGCGGGCCGCGATCGTCGAGGGCAGCGGAACTGTCACCACAGTGAAAACGGGGGCCCAGCATGGCACGCTGCGCGTCGACGCCAGCACGCCGGTGCGGGTGCTTTATTACACCTACTACTTCCCCGGGTGGACAGTGACAGCCGATGGTGAACCGGTGGCCATCGAGCCGGCGGCGCCGTACGGGCTGATCAGCTTCAGCCTGCCGGCCGGCCAGCACCAGGTCGACGTGGTGCTGGGCGAGACACCCGTCCGCCGCGTGGGGGTGTGGGTCAGCGTGGTGGCGTTGGGGGTGGTCGTGGGGTTGGTTGTGGTT
>JAYRNS010000891.1:0-4008 GCA_041912075.1 Anaerolineae bacterium | reverse complement strand
CTGGTCATTTTGGATTTTGGATTTTGGATTTTGGATTTTGGAGGACCCGGTAGACAGCGAGCAGGTTCTGGGATTGGTGTTCCCAGTTGTATTCGGTGCGGGCGGCGTGGAGGCCGGCGGCGCGCAGGGTGGCGCGGCGGCTGTCGTCGGAGAGAACCTCCAGGATGCCGGATGCAATCGCGGCGGGTGTCAGGTTGGGAATGGTCACACCGGCGCCGGTGAGACGTGTCAGGCGTCCCAGTTCGGGCCAATCGGTGGCCACGAACGGTAGACCGGCCATCATGTACTCGAAGAGTTTGTTGGGCAGGGTGAAGCGGTGGTTCTTGTTATGCCCGGCGAGCAGGATCATGCCCACGTCCGCTGACGCCGTCGCCGCCAGAAGTTCGCTGCCTGGCAGTGCATCGAGGACATGGACGCGTGACTCGAGACCCAAACGAGTAACCGCCCCGCGAATCGCCGGTTGGTACGTCCCCAGGTTGAACCCGAGAAACACCAGGTGTACATGTGCCGGCAGATGCACCAGACTCTCGACCAGCTCCACCTGGCCGCGATCGGGCAGCACGGCACCTTGCAGCAGGACGATGCGCTGGTCGATTCCCAGACCCAAACAATCCCGCAGATATGTCGATCCGGCCTGCCAGTCCTGAAAGGGCGGTGTATTCAGGAGCACCGCCGGCGGGTGGATGTGATAGCGGCGGGCCAGCTCGGCGGCACTGGCCTGGCTGACGGCAATCACCGCCTGGGCATAGCCAATCAAGGTACGTTCGAGACGGGCATAGTTTTGCCGTGCGACCCACTGTTTGAGCCGGCTGGGCCAGGGGAACTCGCGTGCGCGCGGTCCCAAATCGAGCTGGTCGACAAACAGCTCGTGCGAATCATAGACCAGGCAGCAGCCCTGACGCTGGGCCAGGGTGGCGGCCGCGGGCAGGGTGTCCAGGTCGTGGGCGTGATAGACGTCGGCGGTGGTCTGCTGCGCCGCTTCGAGGATCGCGGCACTACCACCGTAGCGCAGCAGGTCGGCGGTGTGGTGACGCGTGCGTACCCAGCCCCGCTCCTGGTACCAGGCTGGCCGGCCCACGGGTACGGCGCGCAGCCTGGAGTTTTCTTTCCACCCCAGGCGGTCGACATCGGCCGGTTGAATGTGGCTGAATACCGTCACGCTGTATCCTTGCGCAGCCAGGGTTTCGGCTTCGCGCCGCACACGGTTGTCGTGAACCAGGTTACTGGTGACGGTCATGACGACGTGCATCGGATTCGCTGCCTATTTGAGCAGGG
The DNA here is from genome assembly GCA_041912075.1 of Anaerolineae bacterium. GTDB lineage: Bacteria > Chloroflexota > Anaerolineae > SSC4 > Amarolineaceae > SSC4. The sequence goes on along the minus strand of JAYRNS010000891.1, from coordinate 2,733 downwards.
TGGTGATGAACTTGTACAACACGGTCGGCTCCACCGATTCTTTGTTGCCGACGATCCGCACCGCCAGGGCACCCACGCAGTTGCCAATGAAACCGACCAGGTCGGCCGGCAGACCCGCTGCCACACAGGGCGCGGTGATGGCCAGGTAGGCGTCACCGGCGCCGATCGAATCGATCACCTCGTTGGAAAAGACCGGCACCGCCATCAAACCATCGGCGGGGGTATAGCTCAACGAACCTTCGGTGCCCAGGGTGACGTTGACAGCACGTGCGCTCAAACGATGTGCCAGGGTGGGGACCAAATCAGCTACCGGTGCATAGCGTTCACGCACGGCCAGCCGCATCTCCCCCTCGTCGATACACACGTAGTCGGCACGTGGGTAGTTGGTCACCAGGTTATAACCCTGGTTGAGGCTGTTGGTCTGCGTGTTGAGCGCCAGAAAGCGGGCCTGGTTGGTCAGCAGCTCGATCGTACACGCGTCCAGCATGCCATGACCAAAATCGGCCACCAGCACCAGATCGTAGTCGGGGAGCACCTGCGTGAGATGGGCACGCAGCGCTTCTTGCTGCGCCGCCGGCAATGCGCGATCGTCCAGGTAACAGACCTCGAACATCTTGGAAATCAGAAAGGGATCGACAAAACGGCGTTTGACGACCGTCGGGGCACCGGGCCGAACGACAAAGTGCGGTACAACGTTGGGTTTCAAGTGTTCACGGATGAACGTCTCGTAAGACTCTTCGGCCCCCAGAACGGTGAGCAAATGCACGTCCTGGCAGAAACCGGCGATGTGGTTGGCCACGGCCAGTGCACCGCCGGCGTAGGTTTCACCGTACAAAAACCTCGACGCGAGATTGGACGATTTGGAGGACTTGCCAACTGCCTTGCAGTAGTGGTACTCGTCGATGATTGCATCGCCAATGACGAGTACGCGCAGGTCACGCAGACCTTTGAGATGCTCGATGACGGTTTCGGCACTGTAGCGCGTCCGAAAATCGCGCAAGAAGGCGTCGGCCTGGGCTGAAAATACGTTGAAGAAGGAGTTGAGCAGCTGCGTCGAGCTGAACGTAATGTCGTCAGTGAAAGCCAGCGCACCCCCGACTGCTTCGACGGCCGCCTCTTCGTCGTAGATCTTGCCGGTGAGGTCCTTTTCGCGCGCCGCGTATTCGCTGCCCTTGACGTACAGATTGGGGTGCAGCTTGTAGATGGTGTTCACCGCCGTGGGCCACTCATTGATCGCCACGTAATCGACCGCGGCCAGCGCGGCGATCGATTCGGCGCGCAGCCGCTGGTTGAACACGGGGCGACCGGGTCCTTTGTTGACAAACTCGTCGCGCGTCAGGGTCACGATCAGGACGTCGCCCAACCGCCGCGCGGCTTCGAAATGGCGCACGTGACCCGGGTGCAGCAGGTCAAAGACACCATGGCAGTGCACGACGACCTTGCCCTGGGCCTGCGCGTGCGCGACGATGAGTGCCAGTTCGTCCAGCGTTTTGATCTTTTGGTCTGTGTCAATCATACATTACGCCAGATACTGAAACCACTCGCGTGTCGCCACCGCGATCGTCTCCGGTGTCCAGGCCGGTGCGCTGCGCCAGCTGTCGATGTGCTGCAGCATGATGCCAACCCCCTCCTCGAAGCTCACCTGCGGCTCCCAGCCCAGCCCATGGCGGATTTTGCTGATGTCGGCAAAGGTACAGTCAGGCTCACCGGGCCGCCTGGGGATAAAAGTCACCGCTCCGCCCAGCAGCTCGACCAGCCGGTTCACGCTGTAGGTGTTTCCGCTGCCCACATTGAACACCTCACCGGCCACATCCGACGCCGCGGCGGCCACACACGCGGCCGCAACGTCGGTCACGAACGTAAAATCGCGCGTTTGCGTGCCGTCACCGACCACCGTGAAGGGCAGACCGTTGAGTTTTTGCGCCAGGAAGACGCCAAACACCGCCCCGTACGTACCCGACGTCCGCGCGCGCGGGCCGTAGACGTTGAAAAAGCGCAGCGACACCACTGGCAGGTGATAGACCCGGCCCCAATGCCGCACCATCTCTTCACCCAGGTACTTCGTCAGCGCGTAGGGATACTGCGGCCGTACCGCGGCCGTCTCGGGTGTTGGATACACGTCGGGTAGGCCATAACACGACGAGGACGCCGCATAGACGAAACGTTTGATCCCGGCCAACCGCGCCGCTTCCAGCACGTTGACCGTGCCATCCACGTTGGCCCGGTGATAGTCCAACGGGCGTTGAATCGACGGCACGATGTCGGCCAGCGCCGCCAGGTGAAACACCCAGTCGACGTCCGCAAACAAGCCCTGGATCGCCGCAAACTCGGCCACGTCGACCTGCGCCACCGAAAGCCCCGCAGCCTGGCGCAGATGCCCCAGGTTTTCCGGTCGCCCGGTCGCAAAATTGTCCAACACCCGCACCTGGTGCCCATGCGCCAGCAACCGCTCCACCAGATGACTGCCAATAAAACCGGCCCCACCGGTCACCAAACACCGCATATGTGCTGCCCTCACGCAATGATTCGCAAAGTTAAATTCGTGATTCGCGCATTCGCGACCCAAATTCGTGGACGGCCATTCGCGCATTCGCGATCACCATTCGCGGACGACCATTCGCGCATTCGCGATCACCAATCGCGGACGGCCAATCGCGCATTCGCGATCACCATTCTCGGACGGCCATTCGCGAATTCTCGATCACCAATATCGGACGGCCATACGAGCATTCG
>JAYRNS010000890.1:0-3170 GCA_041912075.1 Anaerolineae bacterium | reverse complement strand
TTGAACTGGTGACAGGCCACAAAGTTTGCCGATGAGATTTGGCAGCTGTGGCGGATCGGGCGTTTGCCAAACCGCAGGTGCGAGACCGTCACTGCACCCGATTTTTTGGAGTCGTAGACAAAATAGCCCTGGGCATAGTTGTCGGTTTCGGTGCCAATGATCTTGATACTGTTGTGATTGGCCCCGACGGTGCCATCCGCACCGAGACCATAGAACAGACAGCGCACCACCCCGTTGGGCTCCATGTCGTCCGATGGATCGTAATCCAGGCTGGTGCCGGCGACGTCGTCGGTGATGCCGATCGTAAAGTGGTTCTTCGGGTTTGGTTTGAGCATCTCGTCGAAAATCGCGTGCACCATGGCACCGGTGAATTCTTTGCTGCCCAGACCGTAGCGGCCGCCGATGACCTTGACCATACGACCTGTTTCGAAGAGGGCGGTGATGACGTCCTGGTACAGCGGCTCACCCGCACTGCCTGGCTCCTTGGTACGGTCCAGCACGGCAATGGTCTTCACCGTCGGCGGTAATGCGGCCACAAAGTGCTCGGCGCTGAAAGGCCGGAACAGACGCACCTTGACGACGCCCACTTTCTCGCCGTGGCTGTTAAGATAATCCACTGCTTCGTGGGTCATCTCGGCACCCGAACCCATCATCACGATGACACGCTCGGCATCGGGTGCGCCTTCGTAATCAAACAGGTGGTACTGCCGGCCGACCAGCTGCGCCAGCCTATCCATGTTCTTCTGCACAATGCCCGGCGTCGCCTGGTAGAACGGGTTGACCGTTTCACGCCCCTGGAAATAGACGTCAGGGTTTTGAGCAGTGCCGCGGACAAAGGGATGATCCGGGCTCAAGGCACGTGCACGATGGGCCAGAACCAGGTCGTAGTCGATCATGGCCCGAATATCTTCCACATCGAGTTTTTCGATCTTCGTAACCTCATGGCTGGTACGGAAGCCGTCAAAGAAGTGGACGAAGGGCACGCGTGCTTCGAGGGTCGATGCGTAGGCGACCAGCGCCAGGTCCATGACTTCCTGCACCGAACCGCTGCACAACAGTGCCCAACCCGTGCCGCGTGTCGCCATCACGTCGCTGTGATCACCAAAGATCGACAGGGCCTGGGCGGCCAGACTGCGTGCAGCCACGTGAAACACTGTCGAGGTGAGTTCACCCGCAATCTTGTACATGTTGGGGATCATCAACAGCAGTCCCTGCGAAGCGGTAAAGGTTGTCGTCAGAGAACCCGTCTGCAAAGAGCCATGAACAGCACCGGCGGCACCGCCTTCGCTCTGCATTTCTACTACAAGTGGGATGGTGCCCCAAATGTTCTTTTGACCAGCCGCCGACCAGGAGTCGGCCAATTCACCCATTGCACTGGACGGCGTAATCGGGTAAATGGCGATGACTTCGCTGATATTGTGGGCAACGTAGGCAGCGGCCTCATTCCCATCGATCGTTTCAATCTCGCGCATGTTGGACCTCGAATCGAACTCTGCCAGCTCGGACACTGGCTGGCCGCGCGACGCCGCGCAGTCGCAAGTGCTTTCTTTGTAATCCGAGAAGTGCATCTACGCAATGATAAATGTCATGTATGATCCAGGCCGTCAGGATTAAAATAGCGAAGGGTTTTTGTCATGGCACCAATCCAAGTCAATACCGCGTATGGTGGACCCATCACGGTGAACGCGCGGCGGGAAGCCACGGTCATCATGGTCGACGCCCAAACGATGTTCACATTCGATGCGGCCGGCCGGTTGATCGGGGCGTTTGTCGCGGGGCGCACACTGCGCCGCAGCCTGGCCAACGACATCCTCGAAAAACAGGCTGGCGACAGACCCGGTCTCACCCACCGCCAACGTCGCCTGCTCACGCCGGCCGAGGTGCAGGCCGTGGAAGACCGGGCCTATGCCACGGCGGCCGCCGCGGCCGCTGCGCTGGCACAGGCACCCCTGCGCCATGCGGAGCAAGAACCCGCACGCGCGGCCCTGGAATGCATCGGCGACTACAGCTTTGCCCGCCTCGAGGCGGAACGCGCAGTCTACCGGCGAATCTACAAACCCATCACGATCCTACCGCCCGACCAGTACCTGGCCCTCTATCTTCAAGCCACCGAAGGTTGTTCGTACGACGAGTGTTCGTTCTGCGGGTTCTACCGTGACCGGCGGTTCCACATGAAGATTCTGGAAGAATTTGTGACCCATATGGCCGAGGTGCGTGCTTTCTTTGGTGCGTCGCTCACGCTGCGACGCTCGATCTTCCTGGGTGATGCCAACGCGCTGATGATACCCCAACCCAGCCTGTTGGCCGTGCTGGAGGCAGTCCAGGCGACCTTTCCCATCATACCGGCGGGCCTGACCACCGCGCAGCGCCATGCCTGGCAGGCCAGCCACCCCATCCATTTCCAGGGGATCTATTCCTTCGTGGATGCGTTCACCACACGCCGCAAGACCGTGGCCGATTTTCACGAGCTGGCACTGCGCGGTCTGCGCCGCGCGTACGTGGGGTTGGAGACGGGGGACCCGGCCTTGCTGCGTTTTCTGGGCAAGCCCAACTCCCCGCAGCAGGCGGCCGATTTGATTACCCAGCTCAAGGCGGGCGGTGTTGGGGTTGGCATCATCATCCTGGTGGGTGCCGGCGGGGCACGGTTTGCGTCCGATCACGTGCGGGCCACGGTCCAGCTCATCAACACCCTCCCGCTTGATCAACACGACGTCATCTACTTCTCAGAACTTCTGGACTATCCCGGCTCGACCTACACACAGCAGGCCACCGCCGCCCACATTCACCCACTCGACGCCACCGAACGCGACACCCAACAACGCGCCCTGCGCGCCGGCTTCACCTTCCGCGACGCCCACCATACCCCCAAAATCTCCTACTACGACATCCGCGAATTCCTCTACTAATCCCGCGGCGCGCCCAACAAACCTAAAAACCCCACGTCGAATAGTCAGACCCGCTACCATGTCGAGCCCCTAACCCCCAACCCCCAATCCCAACTCCGTACTCCCTACTCCGTACTCCCTACGCCCCCTCTCCGCTCGCCGTGCCAGCATAAACCACACGACAGCGCCAATCACGACGATAAACGGTCCGGCAATGGCCGATATCAACCCAAAAGTGATCGTCGGCACAACCCGGTCACGAAAGTCCACGGTAGCGCTGCCATC
>JAYRNS010000889.1:0-2263 GCA_041912075.1 Anaerolineae bacterium | reverse complement strand
GCATCGTTCCCGCATCTGCGGCCGGTGTCTCTGGGGCCATCTACACGACCGACAGCACCTGCAGTGGTGTCAACGTCAACCTGTTTGCCAGCAAACAGGACGTCTACCTGAACGGCGGTCCCGCCGGCGGCGGGCCTGGTTTGCCCGATGGTTACTACTATGTCCAGGTTACCGAACCCAACGGTACGGTTCTGGGGAGCAGCGTTGTCACACCGGTACACGTGACGAACGGGTCTTTCGATCAATGCTATCAACTCTGGGATATCGTCTACACAGCCTCGAGTGGTTTCACCATCAAGGGCTACGATGATACCACCAACCCCGGCAGTGAGTACAAAGTCTGGGTCAGCCAGAATCCCGCATTCCCCAACAACGAGTCCAAAACCGACAACTTCAAGGTCGAGGCTGGCGTCACACCCACTAATCTGCACGTGCGCAAATTCTACGATGCCAATGCCAACGGCGTAAACGACGACGGTATCACTATCGATAACTGGAAGATGCGCATCTACGATGGGATCGACTGGATTCGTTATACGCCTGTCGACCTGCTGCTGGCTCCCGACACTTATACCGTCGACGAGTTCCTGCCGGCCCAGTCCAACTGGATGCCGACGACACCAACCTCCGTTGTGGTCACGGTCCCACCCGACGCCACGGTCGAGTTTGGCAACCTGTGCCTGGGTGGCGGCGGCGGTAAGACACTCGGGTACTGGTCGAACAAAAACGGCCAGGCCCAGATCGGTAACGACGACCTGGCGATGCTGGTTGCACTCAACCTGCGTAACGCCAACGGCTCACCCTTTGATCCGCCAAACAAGACGGTCTTTCGCACCTGGCTCCTCAGTGCCAGTGCCACCAACATGAGCTACATGCTGTCGGCGCAGCTGTCGGCGATGGCGCTGAACGTATACAACGGCTTCGTCAGCGGCGGCGCGCTCATCTACGCACCCGGCACGACCAGTGCCAATGCCCTGGGCTTCGCCACCGTCAACGCCATCATCGCCGAGGCTAACGCTGAGCTGGGCGTGCACGGCACCGCCTACGCCGGCGATGCCTGGCGCAGCTACCAGGAAGCGCTCAAGAACGCCCTGGATAACGCCAACAATAACAATACCTTCGTCCAGCCAACACCGTGTCCTTTCAGTTTCCCTGAATAGACACCCCGCGGACTCACCATTCGCTGACATAAGCACAAGGCGAACGGAAAACCTTCCGTTCGCCTTGTGCTTTTTCCTGGGCGCCCGTTCTTACACTTTCCAGTTTTCTTTCACCAGATGACCTCTACAGCATACTGGACGATTTCTGGGTCCACTGTCAAGATGGGCAAGTCCTCCAGCTGACTCTGTGCGATCAATAGCCGATCGAACGGATCGCGATGGATCATCGGCAGGTCGTAGACGTGCAAGACATGCCGCAGTTGGATAGGCAATGCCACCATGTGATGGTGATTCAAGCGGCCAGGCACGTACTGTTCCGGTGGCTCTGGTAGCAATAGAGACCCACGTGCAGCCTTGATGGCAATTTCCCATCCACTGGCAACACTCAGATACACCTCGTTGCGACCATCGGCAATCACGCCGCGCGCCACCTCAGAGAGGCGGGGATCGTCGGTATTCCACCAGAGAAACGTGTGCGTATCCAGGAGGACTCTCATAATTCATCGAATTCGGGCAGCGGTTCGTCGAAAGCCGGTGTGATGATGACTTTACCGGCATCGTTGCCCGGGACACGACGCATCACCGATGACACGACCGGCGACAAGACCGCTACCGGCTTACCGGCTTTGGCAATAATCACCTCTTCGCCGTCGAGTACGCGTTGGATCAGCTTCGAGAAGTGGGTTTTTGCTTCATGCATATTCACACTGGTTGCCATATTTGATGCCTCCGCCGCCAATTATAGACTAACCAGTGGACTAAGTCAAATCCTTCAGGTTTCTCGCCATTGATCACGGTTCGCGGCCGATGCGACGATAGCCGTGAATCACAGGCCCGACAGCGGGACGAAAAACCCGAAGGATCTCTTGCGTTGTACGTCGAACTCGCGCTATCCCACTCAAGCCGGCATGAGCTCGTGTGCGGTCTTGTCAAAAATCTCGAACTCGACATCCTGCATGGTGGTGATCGTCTCGTGCACAGGGCAGTGCTCGGCGACACGGTAAATAGCCGCCTGCCGGTCGGCACATTCCCCGTGCGGCAGGTCGATACGCACCTTCAGATTGGCCAGCCGCGTCGGGTTCTCCAGTTTGTCGAACGTGACG
>JAYRNS010000888.1:0-2033 GCA_041912075.1 Anaerolineae bacterium | reverse complement strand
GGTGGTGTATACTTGATGGCATTGTCGACCAGGTTGAGCAGCAGCTGGTGCAGCCGGTCGGCATCGCCCATGACCAGAGCCTGGTCTTCGTGCCCGAGGCGCAGCTCCACGTCGCCCTGGGCAATAACCTGACCCTGGCGGAACACCTCGAGCAGCAGAGTGTCGAGCTCGACCGGGACATGCCGCAGGTTCAAACCGGCATCGGCCTGGGCCAGGAGCAGCAGATCGCCCACCATGCGGCTCATGCGGTCGACTTCGGCTTCGATTTCGGCCAACGCCTCACTGCGCAGCTCCGGGTCGTCGATGGCGCCGCGCTGCAGGAGATCCAGGTTGCCGCGGATCGTGGTCAGGGGTGTGCGCAGCTCGTGCGAAACGTCGGCGATGAGCCGCTGCTGCGTTTGAAACAGACGGTCGAGACGTTCGAGCATTTCGTTGAACGTGTCGGCCAGGCGGCTGACCTCGTCGCCGCGATCCTCGATGGCAATCCGTTCGGCCAGATGCTGTGTGCGACCGATGCGCCGCGCGGTGCCGGTGATTTCGTCGATCGGCCGCAGGGTCGTGCGGGCCAGAAAAGCCCCGCCGGCGGCGGCCACGGCGATGGCCAGGATGCTGCCGACGGTCAGCAGGATACGCACCTGCCCCAGGGTCGCGTTCATGTCGGCCAGGGACTGGCCAACCTGGAGAATACCGACAACCCGGCCATCGGCGTTGTGCAGCGGACGCGACAGGACGTAGATCGGTGTGTTGCGCTGGGTCAGCACGTAGTAGCCGGTCTCGCCGCGCAGGTTGCGTTCCAGGGTGCGTGGGCTGATCGGCAGAAGCTCGTTCATCTGCAGGAGATTTTCCGAACGGTGCAGGATGTCCCCGCGGGGGTTGAGAACCTGGGCGTAGACCTGCGATGCAAACACCGTCGGGGTGACCAGCGGCTGCTGCTGCCACTGCAAGGTAGCCATCGGATCGCCCGATTGTTCGATGATCGCGACCGCGCGGGTAGACTGCTGCTGCAGGTTGCGCCCCACGTCCGCCACGATGGCATTTTGCAGACCGGTGTACAGCAAAACGTCGAACACCAGCAGCGTGAGGCCCAACAACGCGGTGTACCACAGCGTCAACCTGAGCCTTATCGACACGGTTGGTTCTCCTTTACCGCAGATTAAGCTTCACGCAGCACGTAGCCGACGCCGCGCGAGGTATGCAGCAGGCGTGGCTCGCCGTTGGCTTCCATTTTGCTGCGCAGATAACGTACGTAGACCTCGATGATGTTGGATTCACCGCCAAAATCGTAGTCCCAAATTCGTTCGTAGATGATGTCGCGCGTCAACACCTGACGCGGGTGCTGCATAAACAGTGACAGCACGTCGAACTCCCTGGCGGTAAGCTCGAGACGGCGGCTGCCACGGAACACTTCACGCGTGGCGGTGTTGAGCACCAAATCGGCAAAATGCAGCTCTTCGCGCGTCGTTTTGGTTTGCACCCGGCGCAGCAGGGCACGCACGCGCGCCAGTAGCTCGTCGAAATCGAACGGCTTGACCATGTAACCATCGGCACCACTGTCGAGCCCGGCCACGCGGTCGGGGATGGCATCTTTGGCGGTCAGCATCAGGATCGGCACATCGCTGGCCGCCCGCAGACGCCGGCACACTTCGAGTCCATCGATGCCGGGCAGCATGATGTCGAGCACCACCAGATCGGGTGGGTTATCGCGTGCCATTTGCAGGCCGGCCTCACCGTTTGGTGCAAGGTCGACCGTATAACCTTCATAGAGCAGGCCGCGGCGCAGCAGGCTGGCAATTTTCTGTTCGTCTTCGACCACAAGGATTCGTTCAGGCATGGTGGCTCGTTCGTGAACCGGCCGCGGCCGGGAAATAAGGCTGGGTGCGCGCCGCGTCGTGCGCCATGTGGACCGGAACGTAACGGTGCAGGTAACTCGCCAACAGACGATCGAACAGCTCAGGCTGCTGGTCCATGGGCATATGACTGGCACGCGGCACCACCGCCAGGTGTGCTTGCGGTATGCGCTGTGCGGCCAGGCG
>JAYRNS010000887.1:0-6411 GCA_041912075.1 Anaerolineae bacterium | reverse complement strand
CGCGGGCGGCCCATCGCGCGCTCCTGGAGGTGCTATCATGCCTGGACACATTCTACTCGCCGGTGGCGCCGAATTCGGCGGGCGCATGGCTGACGCCGACCGCCGGGCCATCGACCTGGCCGGCGGCTCTGGCGCGCCCATACGCATCATCCCTACCGCTGCCGCACCCGATAACAACCAGGCTCGCGCGGGTGCCAACGGTCAGCGCTGGTTCAGTAGCCTCGGCGCGACCGACGTGGCTGTTGTTAACGTCATCGATCGCACGACCGCCAACGACGCTGCCATGGCCGGAGACGTTGGAGCCGCCCGCCTCATCTACCTGCTCGGTGGTTTCACGCACTACCTGGGCCAGACCCTGGCGAGCAGCGTGGCCTGGGAGGCCGCCATGCGGGCGTACCAGCAGGGTGCCGTGCTGGCCGGCAGCAGTGCCGGCGCCATGGTGCTGTGTGGCTGGTACTACGACCCAGGGACGCAGCAGGTGCACCCCGGTCTTGGGCTGGTGCCGGGTGCATTGGTGCTGCCCCATCACGACACCTTTGGCCACCGCTGGGCACCGCACCTGACGGCACAGCGGCCCGACCTGCTGCTGATCGGCATCGACGAGCGCACCGCCATGATCGACGACGGGCCAGGCGGAAGCTGGAACGTCTACGGCCAGGGTGTGGTGACCCTTTATCGGCATGGGCAGTCTAAGTCCTACCCGCCGGGAAACGAATGGCGACTGGAAGTCGCGGCTACACAAACAAAGCCCGGCCAGGCCGGGCTAGGAGTCGAGGCGACGCAACTGTAGCCAGGCCAGGTTGGATCGCGAGCGCAAGCGCTTTCATCACGCCACGCCCCGCAGGGGGCGTTTGTCTGCGTAGCCGCGGCTTGCAGCCGCCATCTGGTGCCAACGGGAAGGACCATCCATGCGACGCTACCTGCGCACCACCCTGAATCCCGCCGCCTATCACGGCCACGGCCAAAAACCGCCTTTTTTCGAAGGTTGGTACTTCAAAATGGTCGATGCCAGCGAACAACACCGCTACGCCATCATCCCCGGTGCCTTCACCGGCCAGACGGCGGCCGACAGCCATGCCTTCGTCCAGGTTCTGGATGGTACAACGGGTCAGTCGACCTACACGCCCTACCCCTGGTCCGAGTTTTGGGCGGCAGACGACACGTTTGACGTGCGCATCGGACCCAACCGCTTTACAGCCGATCGTATCCAGCTGGCCATCGACGACCCCGCACGCCGCGTGCAGGGTGAGCTGCGTTTTGCCCCGCTGGCGCCCTGGCCGGTGACCTGGACTTCGCCGGGGATCATGGGCTGGTACGCCTGGGTGCCGCGCATGGAATGTTACCACGGCGTCGTCAGCCTGGACCACGGCATCGACGGTCAGCTCACTGTCGACGGGCAGACAATCGACTTTAGTGGCGGACGGGGCTACATCGAAAAGGACTGGGGTCAAGCCTTCCCCGAAGCCTATATCTGGATGCAAACCAACCACTTCAGCCAGCCCGGCACTTGTCTGACGGCATCACTGGCGATCATCCCCTGGATCCGGCGGGCTTTTCCCGGCTTCATCGTCGGATTATGGCACGAGCGGCAGCTCTACCGCTTTGCGACTTACACCCGCGCCCGCATCGATCACCTGACCGTCGACGACCAGCACGTGCACTGGGCGGTGCGCAGCAAGACGCACCGGCTGGAGATGCTGGCCACCCGTGCGCACGGTGGTCTCCTGCATGCGCCCACCACCGCGGCGATGGACCGGCGCATCAGCGAAACCCTGAGCGCCTCCGTCACGGTTACGCTGTCATCGCTGAGCGGCGGCGCGGCGCGCAATCTTTTGCAGGATACAGGCCGTTACGCGGGTCTGGAAGCTGTTGGCGATTTGGCCCGCCTGGTTAGGATGTGGCGCGGGACCATGGCATAAGCTACGCGCATCCCCTGTCGGGCAACTGTGGTGCAGTTGTGGTTGGGAAACCGCGGCACTTGTGGTAAAATCGCCTCCGCCGCGGTTTTTGGTTGCCCGACTGACTTGCAGTTTCAATTGAACTTACGTAATGGTGAAACCTGATGTCTGAAAAAATCCTGGTCTGTGTCGCCTGGCCCTACGTCAACGGGCTGCAGCATATCGGTCACATTGCGGGAGCCTATCTGCCGCCCGATATCTTTGCGCGCTACCACCGGCTCAAGGGCAACGACGTGCTCATGGTCTCCGGCTCGGACACGCACGGCACACCGATCACGGTGCGCGCCGAAGAAGAAGGGGTCACCCCGCTGGCAATCGTCGAGCGTTACCATCCGCTCATGATCGAAAGCTATCTCAAGTTGGGGCTGACCTTCGACCTGTTTACGCATACCGACACAGCCAACCATTGGGCGGTGACCCAGGACATGTTCCTGCGTCACCTGGCGACGGGCAACATCTACCGCGATGTCCAGCGCCAGCTCTACAGCCTGGACGACCGGCGCTGGTTGCCTGACCGTTACGTCGAAGGCACCTGCCCGGTGTGCGGTTACACCGAGGCCCGCGGCGATCAGTGCGACAACTGTGGCAGCACCTACGACGCGGTCGAGCTGCTCAACCCGCGCAGCAAAATCAGCGGCAGCCGCAGCATCGAGGTGCGCGAAACCGAACACTTTTTCCTCGACCTGGCGCGCCTCAACCCGGCCCTCGAAGCCTGGATCCAGGACGGTCAAAAAGGCCACTGGCGGCCCAACGTGCTCAATTTCAGCCGTAACCAGATCGAAAGCGGCACCCTGCGCGGCCGGCCCATTACGCGCGACATCGATTGGGGGGTGGCGATCCCGGTCGAAGGTTACGACGACAAACGTATCTACGTCTGGTACGATGCCGTCATCGGCTACCTATCGGCGACCAAAGAATGGGCGGCGCTGGCGGGGCAGCCGGAGGCCTGGCACGACTGGTGGGATGAGGCCGCCGAGGTGCGTACCTACCACTTCATCGGCAAGGACAACATCCCCTTTCACGCCATCATCTGGCCGGCAATGCTGATCGGCTATGGCGGGCTGAAGCTGCCGTACGACGTGCCGGCCAACGAATATCTGACGGTGGGGGGAGCCAAGTTCAGCAAGAGCCGCGGGCGCAGCATCGCCATTCTCGACGTCATGCAGCGGTACGACCCCGACCCCTGGCGCTACGTGCTGACGGTACTAGCGCCGGAGACGAACGACAGCGAATTTACCTGGGAAGAGTTCGTGGCACGCAACAACAACGAGCTGCTGGCCAACTGGGGCAACCTGGTGAACCGCGTTTTAGGTTTTGCGTACAAACGGTTCGATGCCCAGGTGCCGCAGCCCGGCACATTGGACGACAGTGATCGCACCCTGCTGGAGATCGTGCGCGGTGGCTTCGACTCGGTGGGGCGTCTGTACGAGGCGGCGCGCTTCAAAGCGGCATTGGCCGAGGCGCAGCGGCTGTCACAGGAGGTCAACCGTTATCTCAACGACAAGGCACCGTGGCAAGCCATCAAAACCGACGCGGCGGCAGCCGCTACCAGCATCTACGTTGCCCTGCAGGCCATCGACTGGCTGAAAATGCTGTACGCCCCGGTGCTGCCGCACACCTCGCAGCTCGTGCACGGGTACCTGGGCTACGATGGCCAGCTGTTTGGTCGCCAGTACACCGAAGTGGTCGAAGATGCCCGTGGCCAACACCTGGTCCTGCGCTACGACAACGCGGCCGCGATTGGCCGCTGGCAGGCCGGTGACCTGGCCGCGGGGCAGGCCCTACGCGAGCCGGCCCCGCTGATCAAGAAGTTGGACGAGAGTGTGGTCGAGGTTGAGACGACCTAAACACATAATTGTGTCAGCACAAACAATGTGAAATCACTGTCTGATGGGGAGGACATCGGTTATGGAATTCGACCGAATCACCATTGATCCGAAACGCATGAATGGACAGGCGTGTGTCCGCAATCTGCGCCTGACTGTGCGGCGGGTCGTAGAACTGGTTGCCCTGTATCCAGATCGCAAAGAGCTGCAACGCGAATTTCCTGAGTTGGAGGACGAGGACATTCGCCAGGCATTGGCATACGCCGCGGCTGTGCTTGATGACCGCATTGTAGACCTGCCTATGTCTTATGCGGCTGCTGCTTGACCAGGGTCTGCCTCGTACCGGGGCGCAACTACTACGAGAAGCCGGCATTGACACATTGCATGTGGGCGAGATTGGCTACAGCTCAGCAGAAGATACAGCGATCCTCGCAGTCGCCCGTAATGATAGGCGGGTGGTCGTGACACTGGACGCGGACTTCCATAATCTGCTCGCACACTCGGGTGCAACAACTCCATCGGTGATCCGCATTCGAATAGAGGGCTTGCGGGCTGATCCATTGACGAATTTGCTGCGCACGGTGTGTGCCCAATGTGAAGCGGAGCTGGAGGAAGGTGCGGTCGTGACGGTCCAGCCTGGTCGTATTCGGATGCATCGATTGCCTCTGCTCGGCTAAAGGACGAGCTTATCTCTGTCTGCGCATCTGATTGACTTCCCAGATGCCTTCGCTGAGGTTAATGATCGACAGGCACGAGTTGCAGCTGGCCACGTCTCGTTGGGTTTTGCGTGCGTAGTGACCGCAGGCCGGGCAGACGACGGCGATGCGTTGGGCTTCCTGCTTGACCAGGAGCCGGATTACGTCATCCGTCGACGGCAGCGCGAGATCCTCCTTGAGGATCTCGATCATCTCCTGTTCCTGCTCGTCCAGCTGCACACTCACTTCGTTGTTGTGTTCCATAAGGTCCTCCGAATAGGTTACGCCGGCGTGACGTCGTCGCCGGAGGTCTGCTGGCAGATCGGGCAGGGGCACAACCAGCGCAGCATGCCCCACGAGTAGATGCCGGCCGTATGGCCATCGGCCCACGTAAACTGGATGGCGTATCCGCCAACGAACTCGGCCGCGGTGATGGTGTCGCTGCCGTTGGGCGGATTGAACAGCTCGTGCCGCGGGACCGGCGCCGACATCTGAGCGTGGCCGCCGCGGCAGGTCACGCACGGGCAGACGGCACGGATGCCGGCGAGCGGATACTCACTGTGGTGCCCATCGGCCCAGTCGATGATCAGCTGCCCGGTCTGGCGGTTGACCGTCACCGTGCGTGGTTTTTCGACACTTGGGTACATGTTTGTTTTCCTGTTGTCGTCCCCGTACGTCCCCGGCACGGTCCGCAAGATTCCTGGTTGACCAACACCTTTCAGGACCGTGCCGGGGACGTCTGGTGTTTGAAACCATTATACCACAGCTCGGTCCGTAGGAAAGATACCATGCTCACTACCGCCTACTGTTACGACGCCCGCGAACGCGAGCACGACTGGCCAGGCCATCCCGAAAACCGCCAGCGTCTGGCCAGCACGCTGCGCCGGCTGGAGCAGGAGGGCCTGCTGCACGATCTGCCAATGGTCGCGGCCACTCCAATCAGCGACGACCGCCTGCTGCGGGCGCATACCGCCCAGCACGTTGCCCGCATCGAGGCGTTTGCCCAACGCGGTGGCGGTTATCTCGATCCTGACACCTACGTCACCCCAGCGTCAGCCATGGCCGCGCGGGTGGCGGCCGGTGGCCTGACCAACCTGACGCTGGCGGTGATCGATGGGACCTATCACAACGGCATGGCCCTTGCGCGGCCGCCGGGCCACCATGCGTTGGCGGAGGTCGCGGAAGGGTTCTGCCTCTACAACAACATCGCGATCGCCGCCCGTACCGCTCAGGCGGAACGTGCCATCGATCGCATCCTCGTCGTCGACTTCGACGTGCACCACGGGAACGGCACCGAGGCGATTTTCGAGGATGACCCTGGTGTGCTGTTCTTTTCGACGCACCAGTACCCGTATTACCCCGGCACCGGGGCCATTCTGGACACCGGGCGCGGCGCCGGCCAGGGGTTTACCGTCAACGTACCGGTGCCGGCGGGGGTGGGCGATGCCGGCTATGCTGCCGTGTATGAGCAGATCTTATGGCCGGTGGCGCGGCGCTACCACCCGCAGCTCATCCTCGTCTCCGCCGGCTTCGATGCGCACTGGAACGATCCGCTGGCGGGGGAGCTGTTGTCCCTGCAAGGGTACGCCCACCTTGTCCGCGAACTGATCAACATGGCCGCCGAACTGTGTGATGGTAGGCTGGTGTTCGTTCTTGAAGGTGGGTACAACCTGGATGTGCTGCAGGTTGCCGTCTCGAATACCCTTCTGCTGCTGCGTGATCCGGCGGCCGCGATCGCCGACCCCTTTGGCCCCTCCCCGCGCCGCGAGCGCGAGATCGACGGGCTCGTGCGGCGCGTGCGTGAGGTACATCGTTTGTAAACGACAAATACGCGCAAATGGTTTTCGACCGCCAATGGGCGCCAATCGGCGCAAATGGGTTCCTGCTGATCAGGCAGCGAGCTCTACGACAAATGCGGTGCCGCCGGCGGGG
>JAYRNS010000886.1:0-7680 GCA_041912075.1 Anaerolineae bacterium | reverse complement strand
CAGGTTGAGGTATGCAACGGTTTTGACAACTGGTGCCATCGTGCCTACACTTAGGGCTCGCAAAAAGGATAACTTCCCGTAAATTGCTGTTAAATCCAACCAGACAAGGTTGTTTCTGTGAAAAAACCTATGCAGGAAGTTATTCCTTTACGATGCCTTATCGAAGAATGTTGAGTGGGAACGTCGAGCCACCAACGATTTTTGGCTGTTATCAAGGAGTTATTCCGTGAATATCCTCGGAACGCTATCCGTTTTTCCCCAGGTACCAGAACGCCTGGGCCGGCTGCACGAGCTGGCGTATAACTTGTGGTGGAGCTGGAACCCTGATGCGCAGGCGCTCTTTGCCACGATGGATGAATCGCTGTGGAATCGTGTATCGCACAATCCGGTGCAGTTTTTACGCGAAGTGGACCAGGAACACCTCAATGCCGCGGCGTTGGATGACGCGCTGCTCGCGCGATACGACGCGGTGATGGCCGAGTTCGATGCCTACATGAACCCGCCGTCGACCTGGTTTGCGCGCACCTACCCTGACCAGCTGGGCAAAACCATCGCCTATTTTTCCGCCGAGTTCGGCCTGCATGAAGCTCTGCCGATCTATTCAGGGGGTCTGGGTGTCCTATCGGGCGACCACTGCAAAGCCGCCAGCGACCTGGGTCTGCCGTTTATCGGCGTGGGCTTTCTCTACCCGCAGGGTTATTTCACCCAGCGCATCAACAGCGAGGGCCGGCAGGAAGCCATCTACAATAAACTCTCGTTTGATGAAGTGCCGGCGACACCTGCGCGCAACCCGGCCGGCGAAGAGGTTTTGATCAAGGTCGACCTGCCCGGCCGCGCCGTCTTTGCCAAGGTGTGGAAGATCCAGGTCGGGCGTATCCCGCTCTACTTGATGGATACCGACGTGGCGCTCAACGATCCCAAAGACCGCGAGCTGTCGGCCCGTCTGTACGGTGGGGACCAGGAAATTCGCATCTCACAAGAGATCGTCTTGGGTATCGGCGGCGTGCGCGCGGTGCGGGCTTTGGGTTACGACCCGGCGGTCTGGCACATGAATGAGGGTCACGCCGCCTTTTTGGGTCTGGAACGCATACGCGAGCTGGTGCAGCAGGGACTGACCTTCCAACAAGCATTGGAAGTGACGCGTGCGAGCACCGTGTTCACCACCCACACCCCCGTTCCAGCCGGGCACGACGTGTTTGGTTTCGATTTGATGGACAAGTACTTTGGACGCTATTGGGGCCAGCTCGGTCTGAATCGTGACGCGTTTCTGCAGTTTGCACGACAGGACCAGACCTGGGGGCCGACCTTTAGCATGACCGTGCTGGCGCTGCGCGCGGCCAGTGTCTACAACGGGGTAAGTAAACTGCACGGTGAAGTGTCGCGTGCGATGTGGAACTGGATGTGGCCAGGCACCCCGGAGAGCGAAGTGCCGATCACCCACATTACCAATGGTGTGCACACCCAGACCTGGTTGTCGGTTTCGCTGCGGGCATTGTTCGACAAATACCTGCCGGCCAACTGGTCGGATGAGGTCGACGATCCACACACCTGGGATGCCGTCGCACAAATTCCCGATGCCGAGCTGTGGGAAGCCCTGCAGGCCGGAAAATCACGCCTGTTTCGCTTTATGGCGATGCGCGCCCAGGAGCGCGCCTTCCGCATGGGTGAAGGACCGGCCCGTATCAAACAGGTGGCGCAGTTCTTCAACCAGGATGCGCTGATCATCGGTTTTGCGCGTCGTTTCGCCACCTACAAACGCGCCACCCTCATCTTCCGTGACCTGCAGCGCATTCACCGGCTGTTGAGCAACCCAGAGCGGCCCGTCATGCTGATCTTTTCGGGCAAGGCCCACCCGGCGGACGAGCCAGGTAAGGACTTCATCGCCCAGGTGACGCGCATCGCGCAAACGCCCGAATTCGACAGTCGCGTCATTTTTATCGAAGACTACGACATGAACGTCGCACGATACCTGGTGCAAGGGGTGGACGTCTGGCTCAACAACCCGCGCCGGCCGCGTGAAGCCAGCGGCACCAGCGGGCAAAAAGCCGCACTCAACGGCGCACCCAACCTGAGCGTGCTCGACGGCTGGTGGGTCGAAGGCTACAACCGGCACAACGGTTGGGCCATCGGCGAAGAGCGGCTGTATAAGGACGAGGCCACCCAGGACGAAGCCGACGCCCTCTCGCTGTACGGCACGCTCGAAGAGGATGTCGTTCCCCTGTATTACGACCGCGATGAAGATGGCATGCCGCACAACTGGCTGGCCACCGTACGCGCCTCGATCCAGAGCACAGGTTGGCTGTTCAGTATGGCACGCATGGTGAAAGAGTACACAGATGTGATGTACATGCCGGCGGCACGCCACGCAGCAAATCTCGTGACCAACAATTTTGCCCGCGCGCGCAAGCTGGCGGAATGGCGCCATCGCGTGCAGTTCAACTGGCCGCAGTTGTACGTGGAAGCATGGGGACCGCACGAGGGTCAAGTCACGGTTGGCGACCACGTCGTCATCGAAGCCAACGTACGGCTGGGTGCTTTGACCCCCGATGACGTTGCCGTGGAGATTGTCTACCGCTATGGGGAAGGGGAGAACGCCCCCTCCTGGGACATTCCAATGGCGCGTATCGAATCGTCAGGCGCCGGGATGCACCGGTACCGGGGCGAGTTTACGCCGCAGGCCAGCGGCCAGCTGCGTTATGGCGTGCGCGTACTGCCGGTCAACGCCGATCTCTTCAACAAACACGAGCTGGGTCTGGTGCGTTGGGCGTAGCTGCGGTGGGTGACGGTACCCACTCGATACCGCCGGTTGTTACTCGACCCGATCCTCCCAACCGTTGAAGTCGACTGAACGAATACTGGTGCCAGCTTCGCCGCCAAACGGGGCTGGCACCAGCTGCCGGACGCGCAGTTCAGCCTGGTCGAGCCAATCATTGCACTGCGTCGCCAGGGTCATGCCTTCTTCGTAGAGCGACAGCGATTCTTCCAGCGGCAGGTCACCCTGCTCGAGCCGCTGCACAATCTCATCCAGGCGCTGGAAAGCCTGCTCAAAGTTCATTCGTTGTTACCTCCACCGCAAATACACCATCAGCCACGGTCACCCGCAGCGGGTCACCGGCCGTCACCTGG
The DNA here is from genome assembly GCA_041912075.1 of Anaerolineae bacterium. Classification (GTDB taxonomy): domain Bacteria; phylum Chloroflexota; class Anaerolineae; order SSC4; family Amarolineaceae; genus SSC4. Next base: position 4,554 of record JAYRNS010000886.1, on the reverse strand, counting down.
TCCACGCGCGTCACCACCACACCGCTCACTGGCTGCTGAACAATGGCATACCCGCGGGCCAGGACGTGCCGCGGGTTGAGCGCCTGCATACGATTTTGCTGCGCCCGCACGCGTTCGTGCAGTACGTCGAGACGCGCCCGCAGCTGCACACCGGCCCGCCAGGTGAGCTCATCGATGCGCTGCCGGTGCGTGGCCACGATGACCTGCGGCGACACACGGGCCAGCAGTCGTTGGTGGGCCCGGACGTCACGCCGTGCACTGCGCAGCTGGCCCAAAGCACGATCCACCAGGTAGCGTCGTGATCCTTCGAGCTGGTCGCGGAGCTCGCGCTGGTCGGGCACGGCCAGGGTCGCGGCGGCCGTCGGCGTGGGTGCACGCACGTCGGCCACAAAATCGGCAATCGTAAAATCGGTTTCGTGACCGACGCCGGCAATGGTGGGAATTTGGCTGGCCGCCAGGGCACGCGCCACCCGTTCGTCGTTGAAAGCCGCCAGTTCCTCCAGCGAACCACCGCCGCGCGCCACGATCAGCACGTCGACCGGTTCCACCGTCACCGCCCAGTGGTTGACGGCCTGGATGGCACCGGCGATCTGAGCCGGCGCTTCCGGTCCCTGCACCAGACAGGAGGCGAGCACCACCTCGACGAGTGGATAGCGCGCCTTGAGCGTGCGCAGGATGTCACGCAGCGCCGCGGCGTCGGCCGACGTCACGACGCCAATGCGCTGCGGGCGCGTGGGCAGGGTGCGCTTGCGGGCAGCGTCGAACAGCCCTTCGTCGGCCAGGCGCCGTTTCAGCGCCTCGAAGGCCAGGTTGAGCTGCCCCAGCCCAGAGGGCTGCAGAAGGTCTACGTACAGCTGGAGTTTGCCTTGCTGTGGAAAAACGTCGACCTTGCCGTGAGCCAAAACCTGGTCGCCATGGTTAGGCAGCGTGCGCAGGAACGCCGCCTGCGCACGCCACATCACACAGTCCAGGCTGGCGCCGCCGTCTTTGAGTTTGAAGTAACAGTGACCAGACGTTGCCTGGGTGAATTGTGAAATCTCACCTTCGAGCCACAAGTCTTGCAGCTCGTCTTCGGCGCGCAGGGAATTGCGGATTTGGTTGACCAGTTGGCTCACAGTGAAGGTGACGATGACGCAGCTCTCCTTGATTACGGCAGTCTTGAGGTCAGGTGGCATCTTATCGCAAGAGTCTTGCGCCGTGTCCGCATCAAGCCGAGAGACCGCCGTTGACGCGACGTCGTACCTGCAGGCGCATGCCGCGATGACCGACGATGCTGACCTCGGTGCCGACCGGCAGCGGGCCATCCAGCGCCTCGGCGTCCCACAGCTCGCCGCTGACGAACACGCGGCCGCGTGGATCGAGGGCCGCGCGCACCTCGCCGACGTCACCGATCATCCCTTCCAGACCGGTCGTTGGCTGGCGCTGCTGCGCCTGCAGCCCCTTGGCGATGGCAAACACAAAAAACGCCGTCGTCAGGAGCGCCAGCATGATGATCGTCCCCCAGGGTATTTCGACAAATGGTACGTTGAACAAGATTGCAGCTCCTACCACAAACGACACAATGCCGCCCAGCGTGAGCACCCCGTGGGTTGGGGCTTTGATGTCCAGCACAAACAGCACGAACGCCAGAATCACGAAACCCAGCCCTGTCCAGTTGGCATCGAGCGTGCCCAGGGCATAAAAGGCGAGCAGGAGCAGCACCACACCGACGATGCCGGCGAGGTAGCCGCCAGGGCTCGACAGCTCCAGAAGCAGTGCATTGAGACCCAGGGTCAACAAAATGGCGGCGATTGCCGGGTTGGTGATGACATTGAGAAAGTCGTCGAGCCAACCCAACCGCTGTTCGTCGACCGTGGCGCTGGCGGTGTGCAGCACGTGCGTTTGGTCGTTGATCGTGACCTGGAAACCGTCCATCTGCCGTAACAAATCGGGAAGATTGGCCGCCACGAAATCGATGACACCCAGGTCGATGGCCTGGTCGGCCGTGGCCGCGCGCGCCTTTTCGACCGCTTCGCGGGCAAACGTTACCGCCGCCTGACCACGCCGTGCCGTCAGATTTTCGACGTCCGCCGTCAAGATGTTGATCAGCTTGGACTTGATCGTTTCCGGCAGATCCTCGCCACCCCCGCCGACGGGGCTGGCGGCGCCAATGCTGCTGCCGGGGGCCATCGCGGCCACATGGCCGGCCAGGGTGATAAACGTACCGGCCGACCCCGCGTGCGCCCCCGCCGGTGCCACGTACACCACCACGGGGACCGGCGCCTGCAGCAGACGCTGGATGATGGTTTGTGTCAGGTCGACGCTGCCGCCCGGCGTGTCCAATTCAAGGATCACCGCTTCGGCACTACTCTCCTGCGCCACGGCGATGCCGCGCTCGATGTAACGCAGCAGGATCGGCGTCACCGGACCCTTGAAGCGCAGCAGTACGACCTGCGGTGTAGTTTCCTGCGCGTGCGCTGCTGGTGACGGGGTCACCAGCAGGGGAACCAACCACAACAGACACAATACAACTGCAACCCATCGAATCGTCGTGCGCATCATCGTCTCCCGGCAGATGGCTGCCTCCGCCACTGCCTAGATTATAACCCAAGAACGGGCGCGCGGCAAGGGTTTCGGAAGATGGTGTGTAGCCCCCATCTGCCATCACGGCTTTGGGTCACGTCACGCACTGTGTTATAATCGCCGGGCAGCCAGTGCGGTCACGTCGAACCAAACGGTGCGAGGGTAAGATGCCGGTCGAATTCCAGCTCGGTGATGTCATACGACTGCGTAAAGTGCACCCATGCGGCAGTTACGAATGGGAAGTGGTGCGGCTGGGGGCAGATATCGGTATCCGCTGCCTGGGGTGTGGCCGGCGCGTGCTGCTGGAGCGACGCGAGCTGGAACGGCGTCTCAAGACCTTCGTGCGCCGGGCTGAACCACCATCTTGAAGGGGCCGCTGCTGCCCAGGCGGTGCCCACCGGGTGCTGTGCGATTCGATAGGAGGAGGTACTTTCTTGAAACAATTCGGCGAAATCCAACAAGCGCTCAGATCGGCCAATCTGGATGGCTGGCTGTTGTACGATTTTCGTGGCCTCAACCCGATTGCGGCGCGGCTGGCCGGGCTGCCGCCGGAAGGCCATTTTTCGCGCCGCTGGGCATACTGGATCCCGGCCCACGGGCAGCCGGCCTGGCTGCTGCATCGCATCGAAATGGGGCCGTTTCGTGAACGCCCAGAGCGTCTGGTGGGTTACGTCAGCTGGCAGGAGCTGCGCCAGGCGCTGCGCGAGCTGCTGGGTGATGCCCACCGTATTGCCATGGAATATTCACCCGAAAATGCCATCCCCTACGTCTCGCGCGTCGACGCCGGTACGATCGAACTCCTGCGCAGCCTGGGTTACGACGTGGTTTCGTCCGCCGACCTGGTGCAGCTGGTCGAAGCACGCTGGACGCCGGCACAGCTGGCACAGCATCGCACGACCGCCCGCCAGCTCAACCAGATCAAGGATGAGTTCTTTGCCTGGTTGAGCCACCAGCTGCAAGCGGGTCACACGCCCAGTGAAGTGGAAGGGCAGCAGTTCGTGATGGATCGTTTTGCGGCGCTCGACCTGGTGACCGACCATCCACCCATCGTGGGTGTCAACCAGCACAGCGCCGATCCTCACTATGCGCCAACCGTCGAACGCCAGTTGGCCGTCACACCGGGTGATTTCGTCCTCCTCGACCTGTGGGCCAAACCAAACCAGCCCGATGGGGTGTTTGCCGATATCACGTGGACCGCGGTCGCGGCCGCCCAACCCACTGCCTACCAAAAGGAGATATTTGACACCGTGGCCCGTGCGCGCGATACCGCCGTGCAGTTCATTCAGCAGCGTATCGCAGCCGGCGAACCGATCCACGGGTATGAGGTAGACGATGCCTGCCGCGCGGTGATCACGGCGGCTGGTTATGGCCCGCAGTTCATCCACCGGACCGGCCACAGCATCGACACCAGTACCCACGGCAACGGGGTCAACATGGACAACCTCGAAACCGAGGACCGCCGCCATCTCATACCGGGCATTGCTTTCTCGATCGAACCCGGCATCTACCTGGCCGAGTTTGGGGTGCGCAGCGAGATCAACGTCTACGTGGGTGATGGTTTTGCCGAAGTCACGACGCAGCCGGTGCAGCAGGAGATCGTGACCCTCCTGCCGGCGTAGCGGGAAACCCGCAAGTATTGAACGACCAGCGAAGTCCACGCCTGTGGGCTCGCATGAGGAGTCCGCACCCGGGGAGTGCGGACTCCTCATGCGTTGAACTGGATAAACCTGATTCGTATCAGTGCACAGACGGCAAAGGACTGGTAGACTAACGATAACCCGTGGTACAATGCCGTACCATGTGCCCGGAGAGACCGGGCTTGTGCGGCGGCTGTTCCACCGCACAACCATCCTCAACGCAGAGGTTATTCTATGCAAACGTTGGATTACATCAAACTCGACGAGACCTACGGGGCTCACAACTACAAACCACTCGACGTGGTGCTCACCCAGGGCCAGGGCGTGTGGGTCACCGATGTCGAAGGCAAACGCT
>JAYRNS010000885.1:0-2743 GCA_041912075.1 Anaerolineae bacterium | reverse complement strand
TCGCATGCAACTGCGCCCTTTTTGCCGCTTCACGACTTCGCGTAAGACCAGTCCAGCTTGCGTTGATGCCTGCCCGGAAACTTCCTGCCGCCCGAGAAGTACACACCCCTGGTTCCAACCTCGCACGGCTTTGGCGTTTAAGTGGCCACCAGGCGTTGGAACCGAGCTGCGGACTCCTCCTTCGAGAAAGAACCGTGCCGTCCTACCCACAAAACAACCCCCGCCCACACCTTCAGAAAATTCGCGCCGATTCGCGCAAATTTGCGGTGACCCCCTACTCGCGCCCATTTGCCGACGACATCGCGCGCATAAACCCCAGAAAAATTGGTGTCTTGGTGCCTTGGTGGTGCTACTCCTGCACCGCCTGCGCCCGCAGCTCGGCCAGTCCGGCTGCGCGGGTATAGTGCCCGACGTACCCCAGTTCGCGCCGCGCTTTGCTGTCGTTGAGCGTGAACTCGCCGCCGACCAGGGCCAGCAGCACGGTGTTGACCGGCGGTGCCCAGGGCAGACGCGCGGTGCGCCAGGTCTGTTCGAGCAGGCTGGTCAGCGGCCAGGCCAGGCGGCCGGGCAGGATCAGCCGGCCGGGGTGGAGACCCTGCGTGGCCAGGAGGGCGGTCATCAGCTCGCGGAAAGTCGTCGGTGGACCATCGGTCACGAAATAGGTCTCGCCCCCGCGCCCGCGGACGGCCGCCAGGATCGCCCCCTCGCAGACATTCTCGGCATGGCAGGTGGCGTACAAATAGCGTCCGCCGTCGATCCAGACAAACTCACGGCGGCGGACCAGTTTGGCGATCTCGGGCAGAATGGCCTGGTCGCCGACGCCCCAGACCATGGGCGGCCGGATGGCGACGGTCCGCAGGTCCGGGTCGTTGGCGGCCAGCACGACCTGCTCGGCCAGGGCTTTGCTGCGTGCGTAAGCGCCCAGCGGTTCTGCGGGTAACGGCGCGGTCTCGTCGACGTAACGCAGCGGGCGCCCGTCCATCAGCACCGCGGCCGAGCTGACAAACACCAGCGCCGGCACCCCGGCGGCGCGCGCGGCCTCGACTACGGCCCGCGTGCCGTCGACGTTGACCCGGATCTGTTCGGCCTCGTGCCCCCAGAACTCGTATACCCCCGCGGCATGGAACACCACGTCGCAGCCGGTCATGCCCTGGCGCAGTGCGTCGGTGTCATGCAGGTCACCCAACACGGCCGCCGCGCCGGCCCGTTGGACCACCCCGGCCGAACGCGCCGAGCGCGCCAGCGCCACCACCTCATCCTGCTGGGCCACCAGGGCCCGAATCAGGTGCTGGCCGACAAAGCCCGATCCACCGGTCACGAAAGTGCGCATGGGTCCGTTATACTTGGGGGAATGGTCTTTGTCAAAGTAGGGATCGACCACCAAGCTGCACAAGGCACAAAGCTGGTGTGACCGTGCGCCCCGATTGCGGGTCCAATAACGGAGAAGTAAGACCAAAGAAACGAACCGAGGATCATGATGGAATCGATGCAGGGAAAAGTCTGCCTCGTCACCGGCGCGACGGCCGGCATTGGTGAAGTGACCGCATTGGAGCTGGCGCGCATGGGGGCGACCGTGGTGGGCGTTGGACGCAACGCCGAGAAGTGCCGCCGCGTGGCCGAGCGCATCCGTTACGAAACGGTGAACCCGGACGTGGAATTCCTGGTGGCCGATCTGTCTTCGCTGGCTGAGACGCGGCGCGTGGCTGAGGAATTCAAGGCTCGCTATCCACGCCTCGATGTACTGGTCAACAACGCCGGCGCGTACTACAACAAATTCCAGGAAAGTGCGGATGGCGTCGAGCTGACGATTGCGCTCAATTTTCTGAGCCCATTTTTACTGACGCACCTCCTGCTCGATCTGCTCAAGGCCAGCGCGCCGGCGCGCATCATCAACGTCTCGTCGAATGCGCACCAGATGGGCGCCATCAAGTTCGACGACATCGAGGGCCGCCGGCGCTTCGGTGGCTGGGGTGCCTACTCGCAGTCGAAGCTGGGCAATATCCTGTTCACCTACGAACTGGCCGCACGCCTGGAGGGGAGCGGCGTCACTGTCAATGCGCTGCACCCTGGTTTCGTGGCCACCAACTTTGGGCACAACAACGGTGGCGTGATTGGTTACGGCACCCACATCGTCCAGAAACTGGTCGCCATCTCGCCGGAACAAGGGGCGCAGACCCAGATCTACCTGGCGTCGTCACCCGACGTGGCCAACGTCAGCGGGCAGTACTTCGTCAAATCCAAACCGGCCACCTCCTCGCGCGCCGCGCACGACCCGGCAACGGCCAAACGGCTGTGGGAATGGGCCGAGCAGATGGTCCAGCCCTATTTGGAGGACCGCGCAGTGGAATCTCCTGTTCGCCAGGCCGTTCTGCAGGCGGCCTGAGGACCCGGGGTAGCCGGCAGTTGCGCTGCTTTGCTGCTGAATTGGGCGGTGGCGTGAGAATAAAAATCACCACGAAGACACCAAGGCACCAAGTTCCCTCTTGGTGTCTTCGTGGTGTGAATTCAGCCTCTTGAGTCTGTTTCTACCTCTGTTTGGCAACGTACTGCACACCGTCAATATGCTGGAAATGCTCATCTTGTGTCCAAAGCGTGGCGCCATGAAACCGTGTAGTTGCCAGAATAATGCTGTCAGCCATGGGGATACGGAAGTGTAAGGATGTTTTGGCCGCTATCAAGGCGAGCTCTGCATCAACATTCACCACACGCCCCCGTATCATTATGGCAATAGCCTGCAGTGCTT
>JAYRNS010000884.1:0-4129 GCA_041912075.1 Anaerolineae bacterium | reverse complement strand
GCGTAACTGCCTGGCACAGCCGGAATGTGAGCGACCACCAGTGCTTCCGTTGGATCAATGCCTGCGGCAGGGTCGGTTGGGGCCATGCAGGAATTATACCTGTTATAACAGAACTTTATCAAATCCTTCGCGCACCCGGTCCAATCGCAGGTTGGAGAGCGATTCATGTTGTCAGAGAAGAAAAAATGTGCTATGATGCGGTTGCTCGCCAGCGGTGGCGGGCCGTTTGCAGCCATGCAGGAGGTGGATCATGGTCCAGGTTATGGAACGACTAGCCATCCAGACCACCGCACCCCTTGTGACGGGTGAGGAATTGGCGGAGATGGGCAACATCGGGCGCTGTGAGCTGGTGGAAGGAGAGATCATCATGTTGAGTCCGACCGGGTGGCGTCATGGAGATTTCGAACTCCAGGCTGGCTTTGTTCTCAAACGGTTTGTGCACGAACGTAATTTGGGGAAAGTTCTGGTCGGCGAAGTAGGCATTTACACCGGCCGCAATCCGGATACCGTGCGTGGCGCCGACGTGATCTTCATTAGCCATGCGCGCCTGGCCCAGGTGAAATCGTCCAGCTTCCTGGACGTGGCGCCGGAGCTCGTCGTGGAAGTGCTTTCCCCGGACGATCGCTGGATGGACGTGCAGCGCAAGATCAGCGAGTATTTCGCCATCGGCGTGGCGCGCGTCTGGCTCGTCGACCCCTCCAACCGCAGCGTCAGCGTATTTCGTACACCTACTGACATGCGCATCGCCGGCCCCCAAGACACCCTGGACGGCGAGGACATCCTCCCCGGCTTCAGCGTCCCGGTCAGCGAGTTCCTGCCCGACTAGACTTTGGCTTTGAGCCTGGCACCTGAACGCCAGGCGGGTAGATCGGAAACCTACTTCACCCATGTCTGACACCTTGATCGTCACCACCATCGCCCGCGAGCTGACCATCACGCCCCGCCAGGTCGCCGACACCATCGACCTGCTCGATGAAGGCAATACCATCCCCTTCATCGCCCGCTACCGCAAGGAGGTCACCGGCGGTCTGGACGAAGTCCAGCTGCGCCAGATCCAGCACCGTCTCGAATACCTGCGTAACCTGGCCGAGCGCAGGGCGGCCGTGCTCAAGAGTATCGCTGAACAGGCGAAGCTGACCCCCGAGCTGGAAGCCAGCATTACCGCCGCCACGACCTTGCAGCAGGTCGAGGACCTGTACCTGCCCTACAAACCCAAACGCCGCACGCGCGCCATGATGGCGCGGGAGCGTGGCCTCGAACCTCTGGCTAACGTGCTGCTCGATCCACCAACCTTGCCGAGGGACCTGTACGCGCTGGCTGCCACCTTTGTCAACGATGAGGTGCCGGACGTCGAAGCCGCGCTCGCCGGGGCACGCGACATTGTGGCCGAGGTGGTCAGCGAGGATGCCCAGGTGCGCGCCCTGGTGCGCACCAAGACACTCAACCAGGGCTTGATCACCGTCAAGCTGGCCGCGACGGACGCCGACCCGGGCAAAAAGTACGAGATATATCACGATTTTGCCGCCCTGCTCAAAGACCTGCCGGCCCACCAGCTGCTGGCCATCAACCGCGGTGAGAAAGAGGGTGCGCTCAAGGTGCGTGTCGACGGGCCGGATGAACAGATCGTGGCCGACATCGGGCGCCGCTACATCTCCAACCGGCGCTCACCGGTCGCCGCCCAGGTGGCGGCCGCCATCGACGACGGCTATGCCCGTCTCATTCAGCCCTCCATCGAGCGCGAGCTGCGCGGCACGCTCACCGAGAGCTCGGATGACCATGCCATCGCCACCTTCACCACCAACCTGCGCAGCCTGCTTCTGCAGCCGCCCCTCCGGCGCAAACGCGTCATGGGTATCGACCCCGGCTTTCGCACCGGCTGCAAGGTGGCCATTGTCGACGAGACCGGCAAGTACCTGGCCCATTTCACGATCTACCCGCACGAACCGCAGCGCCAGTGGAGCGATGCCAAACGCCTGCTGGCGGCCGCCATCAGCAATGCCGATATCGACGTCGTTGCCATCGGTAATGGCACGGCCAGCCGCGAAAGTGAGCAGCTCGTGGCCGAGGTCATCGGTGAACTGGCCGGGGCCAAGACCAAACGTGACGTGGCCTACGCCCTGGTCAACGAGGCCGGCGCCTCGGTCTATTCGGCTTCACCCCTGGCACGCGCCGAATTTCCCGACCTTGACGTCTCGGTACGCGGCGCCATCAGCATCGCCCGCCGTCTGCAGGACCCCCTGTCCGAGCTGGTCAAGATCGATGCCCAAAGCATTGGCGTCGGACTTTACCAGCATGATGTCGACCAGAAGAAGCTGCAAGCCTCGCTGGATGCCGTGGTCGAGGACGCGGTCAACCTGGTGGGCGTCGACGTCAACACCGCATCGCCGGCACTGCTACAGTACGTCGCCGGCATCGGCAAGAAGCTGGCGCAGAACATCGTCGATCACCGCGACCAAAACGGACCGTTTCATAGCCGGACCGACATCAAGAAGGTCAAGGGGCTGGGTCCCAAGGCCTTCGAGCAGGCGGCTGGCTTCCTACGCCTACCCGACGGCAAGAACCCGCTGGACAATACCGCCATCCATCCCGAATCCTACACTGTGGTGCGCGACCTGCTCGAGTTGATGGGCGTGGGGATCAAGGCGCGTGATCTGCCCGGCCTGGTCAGCCGTTTTCGCCAGCAGCACAAACTGGAGGACCTGGCGGGTGTGCTGGGGGTCGGCGTACCGACGCTGACGGACATCCTGGACGCTCTGGTCAAGCCCGGCCGCGACCCGCGCGACGACCTGCCGCCGCCGCTGCTGCGCCACGACGTCTTGAGCATCGACGATCTGCACGAGGGCATGCAGCTGCGTGGCACCGTGCGCAACGTGGTTGATTTCGGCGCTTTTGTCGACATCGGCGTCAAACATGACGGTCTGGTGCACGTCAGCCAGATGGGTGAGCGTTACGTCCACAACCCGCACGACGTCGTCAAGGTCGGTGACGTGGTGGAGGTCAAAGTCAGCAAAATCGACCGCGAGCGTGGCCGGATCAGTTTGAGTATGAAGAAGTAGGATGGAACCGCAACGGGCACAAAGACCACAAAGAATTACAAAAAATTCCTATGTATGCTTTGTGTTCTGTGCGGTCGGTTGCTGCCAGGCGCAGGGGAGGAGCCCATGCACCAGCGTATCACAGTGATGCAAGGGGATATCACGCAGCAGCGCGTCGATGCGATTGTGAATGCGGCGAACAGCTCGTTGTTGGGTGGGGGTGGCGTCGATGGGGCGATCCACCGTGCGGCCGGGCCAGAGCTGCTGGCCGAGTGCCGAACGTTGGGGGGCTGTCCGACGGGTCAGGCCAAGATCACGGGTGGTTACCGTTTGCCGGCGCGTTATGTGATCCACACCGTCGGCCCGGTCTGGCATGGGGGTCAGGCCAACGAGGATGCGTTGCTGGCCAGTTGCTATCGTAACAGCCTGACGCTGGCCGTGCAGCATGGTGTCGAGACCATGGCGTTTCCCTCGATCAGCACCGGCGCGTATGCTTTTCCGCTCGAGCGCGCCGCGCCGATTGCCATCGACGCCATTGCTGATTTCCTGGCCCATGACACGACTCTGACGCAGGTGATCGTGGTCTGTTTCGATGCCAGTACTCTGCGGATTTACCAGGCCGCGCTCATCCGTGCCTGAGCAGAGTACTTCCCCGGTCGATCAGCAGTGTGGCGAACGATCAAGAGCCTATCCGAATAACCACGAAAACGCGGCTTTTGTAGGCACATACCAGGTTATTCGGATAGGCTCCAAGACAGTGGACAACTGCTCTGCTCAGGCACCAGGGACCTGTGGTAACGGTCACCTGGCGGACGTGGCACCCTCGCTGAACCGCACGCGCATCGAGGCCAGGTGGCTGATGGCACCGCTCTGCATGTCGGTATTGAACACCTGGATGAGACCCTCCGCCGTCGATGGCGTCGAATAACTGACAACCCCGCTAAAGGGCCCAGTCCAGATGGCCGCCTGCCCGGTGATCATCGCCGTTCCTTCCCCGATCGTGGTTCCGCTCCCATCGATCACGCGTACGCCTAACGTTGCTTCGAAACCAGTACCATAACCCCTGACGGTTACCGGGCTGGTGATCAACGCGT
>JAYRNS010000883.1:0-7075 GCA_041912075.1 Anaerolineae bacterium | reverse complement strand
TGCGTTGGTGAGCCCGATCAGGGTACTGAGCACCGGTGCCTGGCTGAAATACTGGAACTTGAACGGCGGGTTGCGCGAGGTGTTGCCACCGACCAGGCGCTTGCCATGAACCGTCTGGTACCACTGCTCGAACATGATGAGCACGTCTTTTTTGCCCAGCACACGTGCCCCGTTGCGCAGACCCAGTGGAATTTCCAACAGCGTGAAGTCGCCTGGCTCGTCCGCCACGCGGCGATAGATCGCCGGCACCGTCAGATCGGTCAACGGCAGCGGCACGGCCAGGTGCTCGAAGATGATCAGCCCGGCCAATCCAACCACGGCGAAGCTCATGGCGGGTCGCCAGTTAGCCGGCTGGCGGGTGGCCCACCTGGCGAACAGTGCGTCTACGCCGGCGGCGGTCAACACGGCCAGGCCGAGCAGCACCATCACGCTGTAACGGCTGGGATAGCGGTTGCCCTTAAAAAAGGGCAGCTCCTGCAAAATGGCAAACGGACCGGGAATACCGGTGTCGACACCATTGACCCGCAGCGTGGGCCCCAGGGTCAACCAGAGAAACAAGGCGGTTGCCACGCCCCAGAACACGATGTCCGGCCGTCGTCGTCCGGCCCAAAGTCCCCACAGCGCCAGCCCCGTGACGGTGAATCCCCAAAAGAGGTGCTGTCCCTTGTCGTGGGCAAACGGCAGCGCAGCCGCCAGCTGGCCCAACAATGGGTGCAGCTGGTTGGGCTGCACGAAACCGCGCACGTCGGCCGAAAACTCGGCGGCAAACCCGCCGCCGCTGCTGAAAAAGTCGCCCTCGGCTTGCAGGTCGGGCAGCATGCTGGCCAGCAGAGGCAGCGCTGCGATCACCACCACGACAGCCATCGTCACCAACCCTGGCATCGCGACACGCCACAACCAGCCGGGCGCGGCGGTTGGTTCGAGCTGTGCGGGCCGTCGGCGGCTGCGCCGCCGGGCGAGCACCTCACGCCCGACCCACCAGGCTGCGAACAGCCCGACCAGCACCAGCAAGAAACTGGCAAACGTCATCTCGGTCCAAAGCTGCATCGCCAGGAACAGACCAGCCAGCGCACCGTTGCAGATGGCGGTTGGCCGGGCACGCGTGCGCCCCAGACGTACCAGGTACAGGGCACAGAAGGGTATCCACTGGGCACTGGCGATGTTGACTTGACCCAGGGCGATGTAAAACATCCGGCTGGAGGCAAATGCAAAAACCAGCGCGCCCACCAGAGCCGGCCAGTAACGCCGCGCGGGCACCGCGCGGGCATCGAATCGAAGTACCTCGAGGACCAACAGAAACGTACCATAACCGCTGATCACCAACGAAGCCAGCAGCAGCAAATTGTTGGCCAGAATCACGGAGGTGGCCAGTTGGAGGGGCAAGCCGAGGAAGGCATTGAACACCGTCAAGGTATAAAATGCCAGGTTGATACCAGGCGGGTAGAACATCCAGTTCATCTGGTAGGGGTCGATCTGGCGATCGACGACCGCCGCTTTGACCCACCACAGATTCCAGGCCAGTGCCGGGTCATCGATGCCGTCACCCGGCACGTGCGTGCCCAGGTGCAGCACCAGCGGCCAGGTCAGCGCCAGGCTCAGCACGGCCAGCACGGCCAACACGACCAGGTGGCTGCGCCATGATCGGTGGCGCACACTCAACGGTGGGTAGTTTGCCATTCGCGGGCCGTGGGGTACAATGAGTCGAAATAACCTGTCACAGGACCTGATCCATGAGCGCCTACGAACGTGCTTTGAACACCATCTTCGGCCGCGTCAATTTCGAGCGCCAGCCCCGATATGACGCCATGGCCGGGGCGCTCAACCTGGAACGGATGCGTGCCCTCCTGGACCGGCTAGGCAATCCGCACCAGCAGTACCACATTGTACACGTTGCCGGCAGTAAAGGCAAAGGATCGGTCTGTGCGTTCACCGAAGAAGTGCTGCGTGCGGCTGGCTACCGCACCGGGCTGTACACCTCACCCCACCTGCATACCTTCCGTGAACGAATTCGCGTGAATGGCGGTCTCATCAGCCGGGATGCACTCGTGGCTCTGGTCGAGGCCTGTCAAGCGGCCCTTGCCGCCACACCCGGTGTGACCACGTTCGAGCTGATCACAGCGCTTGCGTTCACCTACTTTGCCCAGCAGCGCGTCGAATGGGCGGTTGTCGAGGTCGGTCTGGGCGGCCGGCTCGATGCCACCAACGTCGTGCTGCCCGACGTCAGCGTCATCAGCTCTCTCAGTTACGAGCACACCTCGATCCTGGGCGACACGTTAAGCCAGATCGCGCGCGAAAAAGCCGGTATCATCAAACCCGGTGTGCCGGTCGTGAGCGCCCCGCAGCCGGCAGAGGCGCTGGCCGTTGTACAGACCGTCAGCCAGGCGCAGGCGGCCCCGTTGACCCTGCTGGGGCGTGATTGGACCTGGCAGCAGGGGGTGCAGGACTGGAATCACCAGTACTTCGACCTGGAGCCTTCATCGGTAAAGGCGTCGCCGGCGCCAACGTGGCTCGACCTCAAAATCGGGCTGCTCGGTGAGCACCAGGTGATCAATGCCGCCCTCAGCGCGGTGACTGCACAAACGCTGCGCGACCAGGGGGTGACCATCCCACTGGTCGCCGTGCGAGAAGGACTGGCGCACACCTGGTGGCCGGCGCGCTTCGAGTTCCTGGCCATGCCAGGGCATGATACCGGCCAGGTGCCGACGATCATCGCCGACGGTGCGCACAACGCGGACTCCGCCGCACGCCTGGCCCAGCTGCTGGCCGCGCAGCATGATCGACAGCCCAACGGGCGGCTGACAGTCATCCTCGGTACCGCCGGCGACAAAGACGTAACGGGTATCTTGCGGTCTCTGCTGCCGGTTTGTGACGCGCTGATCTGTACGCAGGCGCATCACCCACGTGCCCTGGCCGCCGCTCAACTGGCCAGCATGGCCCAGGCGATGGCCACGGAGATGCCCATCACCGTCGTGCCTGGTGTTGCCACCGCGCTGACGCGTGCGCTGGTGTCTGCGCGTCCATCCGATATCGTATGCCTGACTGGCTCCTTGTTCGTGGCTGCGGAAGGGCGAGAGGCGTGGGCCGCGCAGCATCCTGAGCATTTCCGGGCAGACGACTGGGTGTTCGAAGCCGAACCCCTCAACCTGTAGGACGCGGAGCGGTTACCATGTCATCCAACCCGGCGTCGCCCGCAGATCATACCCCCGGCCTGGCGACGCTGCTGGCGCGACGGCCAGCTGAAGACCTCGCGATTTTCTCATCACTACCCGAAAGTCAGCACCTGGCAGAAACGCTCGTCGCGCTCGCCAATGGGCACGGCGGCAGTGTCGTGCTGATTGTGGAACAGCCGGACGATTGGTCGCGCGCCGCCGATCTGGTTCAGGAAGCCAGTCTGTTGGCCCAGCCACCGCTCATTCTACCAATACCGGTACGCGCAGAATTGACTACACGCAAAGCCGTGGTCGTGACCGTTCCCCCAGGGCTGCCGCACATCTACAACCTGCGCGGCACCTTTTGGGTGCGCGGGGGTGCGCAAAATCGCCCGCTGCGCACCGAGGAGCTGCGCAGCCTGCTGCTGCAGCGTGACCCCAGCGGCGCCGGCTTCGAGGCGCAGCCAGTGGCCGGAGCCGCGCACGCTGATCTGGACTGGCGCCAGGTCGAGGCCTATATCCAGCAGGTTGCCCGGCTGGCAGGCGGGTCAGCAGATGACGTGCTGCTCAGCCGCGGCTGTCTGCGGCGTATGGACGATGGCACTCTCGTGCCGAGCTACGCCGGTCTGCTGCTTTTTGGAAGGGACCCACAGCGGTTTGTGCGCGCCGCCGAGATTATTGCGGTGCGCTACCGGACGAATACGATGAGTGACGTATTCGAGCGCGAAGACCTGGGTGGCACGCTCGTGGATCAGATTCGGCTGGCAGAAGCCTTCGTTGGCCAGCACATGCGCCGCGTCACGCGCATCAGTGGCATGACGCGTTCCGAGCAGCCGGCTTACCCGATGTCTGTCGTGCGTGAGGCCATCGTCAACGCCGTGGCGCACCGTGATTATGCCGTGCGCGGCGAAGGTATTCGCCTGTTGATGTTCACCGATCGTCTTGAGATTTATTCCCCCGGACGGCTGCCGGGCCACGTGACCCTGGACAATCTGCTGACCGAACGCTACAGCCGCAACGAAGCGATCGTCCAGGTGCTGTCAGACCTGGGTTACATCGAGCGCCTCGGCTACGGCATCGACCGCATGGTGCGAGCCATGACCGATGCGGGACTACCACCACCCCATTTCGCCGAAACGACCGCCGGGTTTGTGGTTACGCTGACGGGCGGTCACGACGACACCAGCGCCGCCGCAACCTCGCCGGCCGAAGTGAAAGTCACCCAGATTCTCGCCCGTGCTCAGGCCGGCCAGATCGTTCTCAACTCACGCCAGGAGCGCGCACTGCAGCAGCTGGCGGTGCGCGGTCGGATTACTAACAGCGAATTCCAGGGCCTGGTACCTGACGTCAGCGCCGAAACGATCCGTCGCGACCTGGCTGATATGGTCGATCTGGGGATCCTGCTCAAAGTGGGTGAAAAGCGCGCGACTTACTATATCCTCAAGTAACCCACACTATCCCACACTATCCCACATTTTCCCACATTCGATTTTGGATTTTAGGTTGGGGGCGAGGTCGGTTCAGACATGAATGGACTACGCGAAAGTAGGGTGTTGAAATCAGGTTGCGCGGCTGGCGGTGTCGATGTCGAACCACTGGAGCATGTCGAGCAGCTGCTGCGGAGGCCCTTGACGCAGGCGACGCGGACCCTGAGCGGCCGCTTGCCAGGCGATCTCGGCGATGTCCAGGGCCGCGCGCGGCCGGCCAATTTGGCGAGCCTGGGCGGTGCGTGCAGCCAGGAGGGCACCATCCTGATCCAGCCAATGAAAGACCGTCTCCAGGGTTTCCAGCGGATTCTGCGGCAGATCCCCGGCACCGTTTTCCACCACATAGCTGGCATTGCCGGTTTCCTGGCCTTCGATCACGTAGATGAGGACCAGCGGCAGACCGGCCGCCAGTGCCTCGGAGGTGATCAGACCGCCGGCCTTGCCGATCACAAAGTCACTCGCCAGCAGCATCTCGGCCATGTTGTCGACGAAGCGATACAGCTGAACGGCGGCATGCCAGGTTTCGGCGCGCAGTTGCTCGTATAATGTGGTCGAGCCACCGGCAACGACGATGAGCTGGAGTTGTAAACCGCTGTGGTTCAGGGCACGCAGGGTCTCGAGCAGGTTGGGTACGCGCTCGCTGCCGGCCACCAGCGCCGTGATCATGTCAGGCTGCCATCCGAGAGCCGTACGCTGTGAGCGTTTGTCTGCTGGTGGCGTGGCAAACAGCGGGCTGACCGGTATCCCGACCAGACGCAGTTTCTCCGGTGCCATCTTGTACTTGATGCCGAGGTCATAAGCTTGCTGGGTCGGCACCACGATGGCATCGGCGACTTTGTTGTACCACTGCCGGTGGACGGTAACCAGGTCCGTAATCACGGTGATGAGGGGGATGTGCCGCCGTTCCAGGGCGTAGATCGCACCCAATGGTGCCGCGTACGCCTGGTACACTGACACAATGGCATCGGGGTCAAAACTGTGCAGCTTGGTGCGCAGGGTGTCAAACAGGGTGACCATGTAAGCGCCATCCATCACCGCACTGGGCACGGTTTGATCGGAGAACTCGAAGCTGGCGCGATAGAGATCGGGCCGTTGTTTGACAAACTGGTCGTAGGAGGTCTGGGTGCTGCGCATCAAGCCGATGGTGCGCTCGTCGTCCAGCGGGTTGAAAATCTCGACGACACACTCATCACCATACAGCTGGTTCAAAGCGGCTGCTATGGCCTGTGCTGCGCTGCGGTGGCCAAACCCGGCTTCAGCCATCAGAATCAGGATGCGCCGCGTCTCACTCATCGTCGTCGTCCTCACCCGCAAACTCCAGTGGCTGATCGTGTTCTTGCAAGCGCGCCTGCAAATCCTGTAACAGCAGAAGAACCTGCGCGGCCTGCCAGTGGTTGCCCTGGCCGTCGGTCCACCCGGTACGGCTGGGGTTTTGACTGACGAACGATTGGGTACGTTCCTGCCACCGGGTCAGCGTGGCACGTACGTCCCCCGGTTCGGCCAGGATGCGGGTCAGCAGAC
Organism: Anaerolineae bacterium; assembly: GCA_041912075.1. Classification (GTDB taxonomy): domain Bacteria; phylum Chloroflexota; class Anaerolineae; order SSC4; family Amarolineaceae; genus SSC4. The sequence continues at coordinate 918 of JAYRNS010000883.1, read as the reverse complement.
GTTGTTCGGCCAGCCAGTTGGCTTGCAGTGTATTCTGTAGACCCGGGTTGCCCCCACTCAGGCGTGCCGCACCCGCGGTGAGGCTTTCCAGGGTGTGCAGACGTTCCACTAGGAACTCCCTATCCGTCACACGTCACTCTCCGATTCTGGAGTGCAGCAGCAGAGCTGCCGCTTTGGAGTGCGGCAGCAGAGCTGCCGCTTTGGAGTGCGGCAGCATGGCTGCCGCTTTCGCCCACCTGGGCCATCGCGCGCCGGCCGTCCGCGAATGCTGTCCGCGAATGCGCGAATGCGCGAATCGCGAATGCGCGAATCAAACCGTCTGCGCTGCGCGCACCGGTGCAGCCTGTTCTGCCAGCACTTCCAGCACGCGCACCAGGGCGGCCTGCCAGTCGGCCGCCTGCATGGGCAACCACACCTGGCCGCGAATGACGCGCGGCAGGGGTCCCAGCTGCTGCTGCAGCGCGCGGGCATCGGCTCTGGCCAGCCAGTCGCCCTTGATTACGATCTGGTCACCTTCGCGGCCAATGGCCGTCACGCCGGCGCGCACCGCCAGACCTTTGATACGCACCTGGAACAACAGATTGTCCACGGCTGGTGGCGGGGACCCAAAACGATCGGCCAGCTCCTGGCGCAGATCGTTGATTGCCGCCAGGTCAGACAACCCGGCAATGCGCCGGTACAAACGCAGGCGCAGGGCCGCCTCGGCCACGTAGTCGGCGGGCAGGCGTGCGTCGAGCAGCAGATCGAGGGTCACGGACGGTGCCAGGGCCTCGGTCAGGACGCTGCGTCCGCGGCGAGCCGTTTGTCCTGTGGCGGTGTCGCGTTCAGCGCGCGCATCTTCCACCGCCTGTGCCAACAGCCGGGCGTACAGGTCAAAGCCGACGGCGGCAATGTGGCCGTGCTGGCGGGCACCCAAGA
>JAYRNS010000882.1:0-6712 GCA_041912075.1 Anaerolineae bacterium | reverse complement strand
GGGGGGGCCCCCCCCCCGGGGGCGGGGGGGGGGGGAGCGGAAACCCCACCCCGGGGACCCCCCCCCGGGGGGGGGGGGGGGCCCCGGGGGGGGGGGCCCCCCCACCACGGTTGACTGGTTGGCCTATCCGAACGTCTGCCACGCAGCGCCCTGGCGAGGTGATGACCGGGTCCTTCGGATAAGCCCCACGGACCTCCTTCAGAGAGGAGTAGGTATGAAAGCAAGGCGTATGCTTGCTCCGGGCACGGGGAAGGGACTGCCGAACCTGACCTGGCTTGCCATGGCGGTTTTGCTCTTGATCCTGGCCGCGGGTGGTGCGCTGGCGCAGCAGGGCGGCGATCCGGCGCGGGGTGCGCAGCTGTTCGACGAAAATTGCGCCGTGTGCCACGGTCCCGATGGCAAAGGACGCGTCGGTGCACAGCTCAGCTCGGTGTTTTCCTCTATTCAGCCCGATCTGTTCGTTGGCAACATCATCGCCAACGGCGTTGCCGGCACCGCCATGCCCGCCTGGCAAGAACCGAATGGCCCCCTGACGGCCCAGGACGTATCCGATCTGACGGCCTTCGTGCTCGCGCTCAGCGGTGGCCGGCCCGGTGAATTTCCCACGCCGGCACCCAAGCCGATCACGCCCATTCCCACATTGGCCGATGTGCAGGGGGATCCGACGCTGGGGGCAGTTGTGTTTGCCCAAAACTGCGCCATGTGCCACGGTGACCAGGGCCAGGGACGCGTCGGTGCCAGGCTGTCGCGCGCCTTCTCCAGCATTCGCCCGGACCTGACGGTGCGCAACACGGTCGCGACGGGGATTGCGGGCACGGCCATGCCCGCGTGGGCCATGGAAAACGGCGGTCCACTGTCAGCCGCCGAGCTCGACAACGTCACAGCTTTCGTGCTGACGCTGCCCCAGCAGACGACACCCGAAACACCGCCCGGCACCACACCCACGCCCACGCCACCAGCCCAACCCGGTTTCTATCTGCCGTGGTGGGCCGTCGTGGTTCTGGTCATCGTGCTGATCTTGCTCGCCGTGGCCGTGATCTTCTTCGCCCGCGCACGGTAGGTCGAGCGCAAAAACCGCCCGCACAAAAAGGACCGCTGCCGTCTCGGCAGCGGTCCCTTTTTGTTTGGAGTGCGCAAGCCACGCTTGCGCTTTGACCAGGTAGTTCACGAGATTACAGAAGCGGCAGCGTGGGGGCGATCGCCACAGAGACCGCAACGGTGCCCATACTGCCATGGCGATCGCCCCGGGCTGCCGCACTCCAAATCGCGAAAGCGGCAGCCATGCTGCCGCACTCCAAATCGCGAAAGCGGCAGCCATGCTGCCGCACTCCAAATCAGGCGCGTCGCCGGCCGGCGAACATACCAGCCACCACGAGCACGATCCCAATGGCGGCCAGGATCAAACCCCATGTCCACGTGGCCGGCGCAAACTGCAAGGTCACGGACTGCGTCTCCGGACCCACCGCCAGCGCCTGGAAAGCGTAGTTGGCCCGCACAATCGGCACCTCACGGCCAGCCTGGTCGACGGCGCGCCAGCCGGGATAGAACGGCTGGCTGATGACCAGGTAGCCGGGGGCGCCGGGCTGCATATTCAACGTGAGCTGGTTCGGGCCCTGTTCGATGATCTCCACCGGTCCAGGAGCAGTCTCACCTGGCGGGGCCACCAGACGTTGCCCGCCTTCGACCACCACCGCACGTCGGGGATCGAACCCTGGTTGGTGAACCGCATCCCAGGCCGCTGCCTGGTTGGCCACGGTCTGGGCGTTGGTGACCAAAAATGCCCGCGGCAGCGCGTGCGTGTTGCGGAAGACCGCCAGGTCAGGCGCACCATCGAAAACCAGCTCGTACTTGTTCCAGTCCAGCGGCACATCCTTGCGCCCAATCAGGAACTGCGCATTCAGAAAATCGTAGAGCGGACTCGACCGGCCCTCTGGACCAATGCCATCCCAGTACCTGACCACGTCGGCCAGCACCAACGGGTTGGCCACGCCCCACACGTCGTCCAGCCCAACCATCAACGCCGTGTTGGGCTGCCAGAGCTGGTCGATGTCGGTGCGCGCATCGAGACGCCAGGTACCCGGCTGGCTGTCCAGATAACCCACCAGCTCGGGCTGCAGATAACTCAGCGCCGGATTCTCCGTACTCCCGTCCAGATACGCACCCGTGCTCGATACGTCCACGAAAATCAAACCACAGGCCAGGGCCCCAATCACCGCCGGTCGTGCCCACCCAAAGCGTCGCGCGGCGAAGATGCCCAACGTCGCCAGGCTGAAGGCTGCCAGCCACGCCGCCCCCACCGCAGTCAGCGCAACACGCGTCGATGTCGCCGGCGCTCCATCCTGCGTGATCAGCAGCGCCAGGTAGCTCAGCGGCAGCACAATCGCCACCACCACCGCCGTGATCCACTTCAGCACCCGCCAGACTGCAGCAAATGCCTGTGTCTCGCGCGCGGACCAGGTGCGCATGAGTCCATCCAACCCATAACCGGCCAGCACGGCCAGCCCCATGTCGGTCAGCAGCAAAAAACGTGCCGGCGCACGTGTTTGCCCAAAACCGGGCAGCAGGGTCAGCCAGCCGTGGGGCAGGGCATAAATCCCCAATGCCAACACAAAACCAGCGGCCGCCAGCCCCAGCCACAACCACACACGCCGACCAGGCTGCTGAACGACCGCCAGCAGGGCGAGCGCCAGCGGGAGGATGCCCAGGTACCCCATCTCGACCCGATCCCACGGTCCCCAGTGAAAAGCAGGGCTGCGTCCAAAAAAGGCCGGCAGCAGCATACCAATCCACTGCACCGGTGCCAGCGAGTACTGTGCAGCATCACCATACGTAAACTCGGCCCGCGCCGTGAACGGGGTATGGACGATCGCCGGCAGCAAAATGGGCGCAGCCAGCAGTCCCGCCACCACTACCACCACCAGCAGACGGCCAAATGGCGCCAGCGCGCGGCGCCAACCAACCCCCGCCGTCACGCCAAAATACGCCAGGAACGTCGAAACAATCGCCAGCCCCAGTACGATCGCCAGGCTGGTCTGGGGATGCCCCGCCAGCGTGCCGATCCCCAACAGCAGGCCGGCCAGCACCGTCGACCGCCAGGAATAGGCCGTTTCGGCGGCCCGCAGAAATGCCCACAGCACCCAGGGCAGCCAGCTGGCGACGGCCAGCAGGTTGTAATTGCCAAAGTGAATGAGCAGCGGATCGGAAAACATAAACGCCAGTGCGGCCGCCAGCGCGGCCCACCGGCTGAGACGCTGGCCATCCGATGCACGCGTCAGACTGCGCAGCAGGACGTACGTCCCCACACCCGCCCACCAGAAGTGGAAAATACTCAGCTGTTCCAGTGTCAGAAAGCTGAGGCGCGGCGTAAGCAGCAGCGCCAGCAGGTTGGGCGGGTAAAGCCAACCGCCCTGTACCTCGGCCACGTGTGGTGCACCCAGGTAGAGGTGCGGATTCCACAAGGGCAGGTGCCCGGCGCGCAGGCTGTCTTGGGCAAAGGTGTAGATTGGCAGGAGGAAAGAAGCCAGGTCACCCCCATCGGCCGGGGTGAAGTAGGTTCCACTCAGCTGGCGCCAGAAGAAACCAGCGGTGGCGGCAACCAGGACAAAAACGGCCAACAGGTCCCAAGTCCAGGACGGAACCCGCCGACCGTGGGCCGGTGACTCATGGGGTGCCGCGCGCGCCAGTGGGCTGGCCGCGGCAGCCGGCGTCTCTTGCTGCAGCGAATTTTCTGCCATTGCGCACCAGTTTACCAGTGCCGTTGTGTTTGCGCAAAGTTGTCTGCGCGCGTTGTTTGTGGTAACATGCGCCCATGTCTGACTTCCACAGTGGCCGGTGATCCTGTGATGCCCGCGACCGATATCCGCGCCAGCCGCCGGGTGGCGCTGGGTCTCTTTTTCCTGGTGCTGGCGGTTTACCTGCTCACCTACAGCGGGTCGTTCAAGAGCAACGACGAGCGTGCCCTCTTCAGCGGCACCGACAGCTTTCTCAAACGCGGCGAATTTACCACTAACCAGATCTACTGGGACTACACCCAGGTCGGTGTCCTGACGACTAACGGCGACATGGTGCCCAACTACGAGCCGGCGCAGATGGTGCTCGACATCCCCTTCTACCTGTGGGGGCGGGCATTGGGTGCGGCGGTTCAGGGTGTCATGTTCTGGGGCATCGTCGTCTCGGCGGCCGCGGTGGCGGTTCTGTACCTGTGTGTCTTGGAGCTCGGTTTCAACCGGCGCACCGCCCTGCTGGCGGCGTTGGTTTTTGCTTTTGCCACGCAAGCCTGGCCCTACAGCCGCACCTTCTTTCGCGAACCGCTGACGATGCTCATGTATCTGGTGGCCTTCTATGCGCTGCTGCGCTACCGCCCGCCTGCACCGCGCCGTTGGGTGTGGCCGGCGCTGTTGGGTGCAGCCGTGGGCATCACCTTCACGACCAAACAGATCAGCGTGGCAATCCTGCCCTCGGTGCTGCTCCTGGTGATCGTCTATGGGCGCCAGCGGCGCCACGAGCCGGCGCGCGGGCAGTGGATCGATCTGGCCGCGCTGCTGGTGCCGCTGGGCACGATTCTGATCCTCGGCCGTCTCTACCATCAGTTCACCCTGGGCGGCGTCGAGCTCTTTGCACGTGACATCACCGAGTATGCCACCAACCCGCAGCTCTCGACCACGGAACCGCTGCGGCTGGTGCGCGCCTTTCTGGGGCTGACGGTCAGCCCCTACAAAGGCTTGTTCTGGTACTCACCGGTGCTGCTGTTGGGGCTGGTCGGGTTTTTTCCCTTTCTGCGCCGCCACCGTTGGGAAGCGATCGCCTATACCCTGGTGATCGCCATCCACTGGCTGGGATACAGCCGCTATCTCTACTGGTCAGGCGGCGTGGCCTGGGGATCACGCTACATGCTGCCGGTGATCCCGTTCCTGGTGCTGCTCGCGGCGCCGGTTCTGGCCCGGCTGGCACACGACTGGCCAGCGCTGGGTCGAACGGCACCCACCCCAACCACCCCCTGGGCGGCACGGCTCGCGGTGGCCGCCGCCTGGGCTTTGGTGATCCTTTCGACGGGGATCCAGGTCTTGGGTGTCGCCATCGACTGGCGCACGTACGAGGTCAAATGGCTGCTCGATCAGGCCAAAATCTGGGGTGGTATTGGTGAAGCGATCGACGCGCTCTACATGCTGCCGCAGCATTCCCCCGTGTTCGGGCACCTGGCCCTGCTGCTTTCCGGCACCCAGCCGCTCGATTTCGCCTGGGTGCAGCTGCGCGCGCAGGGCACGTGGGCGGTGGTACCGGCTGGTCTGCTCGTCTCGCTGGCGGTTTTGGGTCTGGCGTTGGGCGGCTTCGTTCTCATCTGGCGCCGGCCGCTGTGGGCGGGGCGGGTTGCGCTGCTGCTGACCGTCACGTTGCTGCTGGCCGGGTCGCTTCTGCTCGGCATCTATCGCCAGGGCGATGCACGCTTCGACCCCTACCAGGTCGACCGCTTCCTGCAGCCGATGCTCACGACCCTCGCCAACCAGGCCGACTGCACGGACCGCTGGCCGGCGACCTGCCGTGACGTGCTGCTGGTGCCCGATCCCGCGCTGACCGACTATTTCCTCAATTACCTGGCGGCGCCGCTGCCCTGGTACGCCACCGAGGCGCAGCCGGTCGATACCCGCCTGCTCGATTTGCTGGCCCAACGCTACGACCGTATCTGGCTGGCGCGCGACCGCAGCGCCGAGACCGACGACGCCGAAGACCGCCGCGCCCTCGAGCGCTACCTGACCGACCACGCCTACAAACGTGATGAGCAGCGTTATGGAGACTGGGCGCGCCTGCTGCGTTTTGCCACACCGGGCACGCTGGCCGAAGCCGGTACTCCTCAGATCCAGTTGGGCGAGATGACCTTGGACCGCTTCGAGCTGCGCACGGCCGATCCCGGCACCGCCCTGGCCCTGGATGATGGTCTGATCGAAGTGCCCGCTGGTGAAGACCTGAACCTCCGTCTGGTCTGGCGTGCCAGCGCACCGCCCGCGGCCAACTACACCGTCTTCGTCCAACTGCTGGACAGCGCCGGCCAGGTGGCGGCCCAACACGACCGCTGGCCCGGCGATGGTCTCTACCCCACGGCGGTCTTGCAGACAGGGCAGGTCATCACCGATAACCTGGCCCTGCCGCTCGACGTGCCGCCCGGCGACTACCAGCTTATCACCGGTCTCTACCAGGCCGACGCCCCCGGCGCCCCCCGCCTGACCGGCCCCAGTGGAGATTTCGTGCCGCTGGCGTCGGTGCTGGTGTTGTGTGGGGTGGGGGGCTTGCGGCCTGGGGTGGGGGGCCTGGTACGTTTTTTCCGACGTAAAAATCGGGGGTGGCGATGATCAATCCAAAATCCAAAATCCAAAATCCAAAATTCACCGCGCTGTTGGGACTGCTCGTCGTGGTTGGACTGGTGCTGGTCTGGCCCACTGCGCGGGCAATCGCCATCGACGATGCTTATATCACCTACCGCTACGCCCAGAACCTGGCCGGGCATGGGCGGCTGGTCTACTCGCTGACCGGTGACAGCGCCTTTGCCGCGACGGCGCCGGGTTATGCCGTGCTGCTGGCTGGCCTCAACCGGCTTGGTGTGGACATCCCGCTGGCCGGCAGCCTGCTGGGTGTGCTGGCGATCGGGATGGCGGCGCTGGCCCTGGCCGATCTGCTGCACGATCTGCCGTGGCCGGGCCGGCTGCTGGCGGCGGCGCTG
>JAYRNS010000881.1:0-2099 GCA_041912075.1 Anaerolineae bacterium | reverse complement strand
GATGACGTCGTCGATGCGGGTGGTGTAGTAGATGTAGACGTAGGGTTCGGCGGGATACAATGGATCGAACGTGACCCCAATCAGCCCCTGTTCCCCATCCGTGAAGACGAGGCCTGTCAGGTCCAGCCAGACGGACGCTTCACCGCCGCCCGGCGGCACACGGTACAGACGGCCTTCTTTCGTACTGACCGCCAGCCGGCCATCCGGCGCCCATGCCATCGCCGTCGGGTAACCGCCATCATACGTCGCATACGGGTCGACAGTAACATCTGGTGGGAGTGATTCCGCAGCGGCCGACAGACCGACCAGCAGGCTTATCACCACAGCCATACCACCCAGCGCAAAACGAAATCGCATGATCAAATTCCACTAGCGCAGATTCTATCACACAAATCCAAAATCCAAAATCCAAAATCTAAAATCGAGACGCTTTGCCAGCCTACGGCAGCATGGTATAATGAAGCTCAGCTTGCCTGGCAAACAAGCTCAAGAAAGTATGGACGCGCACTGCCGGGCGCGCGGCCATGCGCATACTTAGAGCCTATCCGAATAACCCGATATTCGCCTCGATAAGACGCCTGAGGGCAGTTATTCGGATAGGCTCTTGAGATAGACCATGATGATGGATCACAACGTGCAGAGACGACTATGGCCGGCAGTTCTGGTCATAGGCGTGCTGACCGGTGTCTTGCTGTTATTCTCGACACGAGCATCGGCCAATCCAAACAGTACGATTACCGTGACCAGCCCCAACGGCGGCGAAGCCTGGGCGGGCGGTCAGGTTTATCCTGTGACCTGGACCACCACGGGTGGCCCCTTCGCCAGCAATCCGATTACCCTCACCGTGTCCTGGGACGGCGGTGTGACCTGGCAGCCGGTCGCGACCGCACAACCCAATACCGGCAGCTACAGCTGGCTGGTGCCGGCTGTCAATGAGCCGGCTGTGCGCGTACGCGTGGCGGCGACCGAACAAAACGGCAACGTCATCAGCGACGCCAGCAACGGCAATTTTGTCGTCGACAGCCTGATCCAGGTTCCCGGTGGGCTGGCCGGCAATCCGGCCGGGGTTTGGACCAACGTCAATGCGTTTACCCTGTCGTGGGTCAACCCGCCTGATCTTTCGGGTATCGTGGGCGCTTATTACAAACTGGACGAGGAGCCCACAGCGCCAACAGATGGCACCTATGTTGCTACCACGACACCCATCATTCACAACATTACCATGCCCGGCGACGGCCGGCACAGCATCTATTTGTGGCTGAAAGACCGGGCTGGCAATGTCAACCCGGCGCAGCGTAATGCGCTGCTCAACGTATTCTGGTTCGACAGTACCGCCCCAACGACCCGCGCCGCCTTGAGTGGTCTGGTTGGCACCAACGGGTGGTGGCGCAGTACGGTTACTGTCAACCTGACCGCCACCGACCCCGAGCCCGGTGCGGGTGTCACGACGATCTACCACCAGCTCGACGACCAGGCCGTTCAGACGACAACCACATTCGCCGTCAGCGCACCCGGTGAGCACCAGCTGCGCTTTTGGGCGCGCGATGCCGCTGGCAACAACGAAGTGGCCCAGATCGTGCCGATCCGCATCGACACCGTGCCCCCCACTTCGCAGGCCACGATCGATGGCACACCCGCACCCACTGGCTGGTACGTGCGCCCGGTAACGGTGACGCTCACCGCCAGCGACGATCGCAGCGGGGTCGCCGGTGTCCGCTACCGGTTGGATCAAACCAGTTGGATCACCGGGACCCTGGTACCGATCACCAGCGACGGCAATCACGTCCTCGAATACCAGGCGGTCGACGTGGCTGGCAACGCGCAGGCGATCCAATCGCTGCCGATTCCGCTCGATGCCACGCCACCCACCACGGCGTATCAGTACGACCCCACCACGATCGTGGGTGACAATGGCTGGTACCGGTCACCGATTACGATCACACTCATCCCCACCGACCTGGTGTCCGGCGTCAACCAAACCAATTATCGCTTATTCATCGGGAGCTGGAATACCGGTATCGAGTTCGTTTTGAGCGACATGTTCTATAAATCGTTTTAATTCTTTTAGTCCGACTTGGCGTGCTTTATAGAATAGCCTT
>JAYRNS010000880.1:0-13632 GCA_041912075.1 Anaerolineae bacterium | reverse complement strand
CCGCCAATGCCCATGATGGCTGGTGCGGTGGTTGGGCCAAAAGACGTGGCGTATAGCTGGGCATTCCCCACTGTGACGAACATCTTCTCATTCTATCCGAGTACTTCTGCATTTGATATGGCGAAAGAGGCGTGCACCTGATCCTTCTTGCTCTAGCTCAGAAACACCGCTCATGGCCCAACATGGCGACGGATACGCGGCCCGAATGGAGGGCGCGAACGTCCCCGAAGGGAGGGCCTCATCCGCTGGTTATGCCGCCACAAGGGGACGAAGTCCGCCGCCCCGTTGAGCCGCATTTTATAAAATGAGACGCCTTCACCGCTGGCCAAGGACGATGCCACTTAACTACGCTCCCGGTGGCAAGTAAGAGACTTGCTGCGCCCGGCGCAGGGCATCCAGGGTCTCCTCGACTGTGAGCAGCACCGTCGTCTCGAATTTCGACAGCGCCCCGCCACCACTGATCGCAATCGCGACGGCAGCCATCGAGACGTTGTCCGGCGCTTCCCACAGATTGTAGCCGTCGTGTGTGCCGAATGCGTACCAGAAGCCGTGCAGCTTCCCGCCCACGGACTCGATGTACTTGCGGGCGGCCTCGCGGCGGTCCTCGGGGTTCTTCACCAAACGCGCCCAAGTTTCCGGCGTATAGCTAAAGTGCGTCAAATAGAAAGCCATGTCAAATTCTCCCTCCCGTGTCGTGTGCCATATGCATTTCACAGGGGATACCCAATAAGCAGCCCAATTCTAGCATACTTTGATGGAAGATGCACGTATGGTAATGACCGCGACCGCCTAACGGTCGTGCTCACCCGCTGCGCGCGCGAGAAGCCTGTCACTGGCCGAGTCGTAGCGCGCGCAGCAGTACGGCGCAGCCCGTGGTTGGGCGCAGGTGGGCGACCAAGTGCTACGCGGCGGAATGAAAAACCTGACCTTCAACCCACCCGGTTGCGTGATCCAGATGGCAAACACCTCGCGTAGGCTCATCGACTCGCCCGCCAGGATGGTTGTCTCGCCGGGGCGTCCTCTTTCGGCCGCCAACGCAATCCCTTCGCCGACGTCATTGACGTGAGCGGGCGAAATCATCATCTCGGGCGAGTAGGCAAAGGGCACCATCAGCCGTTCAAATATGGCCGCAGGAAATAGCCCCACACCGAATGGTCGTTCGGCCCCACGACATGGGGAGGGCACACGATGGTGACCGGAAGGCCGCGTTATGGACGACGAGGTCGGCGCCCGTCATGCCGGCGCGCAAGGAATCGCGGTCGGTGACGTCGCCGGCCACACACTGCGCGCCCATCTTCGTCAAGGCGTGGGCTGGGGGGCTGTCGGGCTGGCGCACGAGCGTGACGACAGTCCAGCCGCGCGCCAGTAGCGGCTGCGCCAGGGGTTGGCCGATAAAGCCGGTGCCACCCGGGAGAAAGACTTTCATGGTCTGGTCTCCAAGAAACCCAATTCAGCCTGTCCCGGCATATCCCCTCCACTCGCGCCGCGCCATTGGTACACCTTCAGGTCAACCTTGTCTTTCACAAACACGATCCCCTCTTCCTCCAGCAGTTGTCGCTGCCTCTGGGCGCCGGGCCGAGCGCTGATCTTTCCCTGCGCGTTGATGACGCGCTGCCACGGCACATCAGCGGGACAGGCCGCCATGGCGCTGCCTACCCAGCGCGAACTGAGCGCTTTGTAGGTTTGGAGGTCCATCTCCGCCGGCGCCGGGAGCATCTGGGCAATCTGGCCATAAGTAACCACCTTGCCGCGTGGCACCTGGCGGACCAGGCGCCACAACAGCTCGTAGAATGCCGGCGGGTCAGGAGGCGCTGTGTCGATCATGGATAGGTTCTCCGCTAAATCAACGTCTTCATCCGCAGCATCTTGTCGCCGAGGCCACGCAGGGCTTCGGCGGCCTGCGGTTTGCCCTCGCGCTGCAGCTGCTCGACCGAGAGGTTGAGCACGTGGAAGAAATTGCCATCGAGGTGGGGCAGGCTGCTGGAGACCAGCTGGGTCAGCTCTTCCTCGTTCGGTGCACGCAGGAATTGGCGTATCAGAGCCAGGGCTTCTTGATTGGTCATGGGTCCATCACCAGGTATAGATTTGTGGCGGGATGATAACACGAAGTGGGCTGGATGCAAAGAAAGACACCAGGGTGTCACCACTCCTGGTGTCTGGATGTTACCTCACCGGCCGGCCATCACGCCATCGCCGGAATGATGCCGAGCTGCTGCAGCATACCCAGCATATTTTCAGTTGCCAGTTCAAGAACTGCCCATTGTTTGCTCAATTGCGCCAGAACACCCAACTCAACCATCCTGCATACACGATCGCCAGCAGCGGCCCCACCACGTACCACGGCTCAGGCAGCACCAGCGCCGCCATCACCAATACCCCCACCAGCACGCCAAACCCGTGCAAACCCCGGTGGTACACCCGGCCGCGCAGCCCGGCCACGCTGGTCAATACAATCAGCCAGGCAGCCAGCAGGAGTCCCGCCTGCTGCAGCGACTGCGTCACCACGCGGATCAGGATCGTCGCCCGTGCGTCAGCCAGGTTGGCCGGATAAAACAGGTCTGCCTCTTCGAGGATCCGCAGGCCCAGCACCCCGCTGGCCACGAACAGGACCACGGCACCGCCGCCAGCCAGCACCGCCAGGTCCATCGCCGCGGGACTGCCCATGGCCAGACGTGCCCGCAGCCCCACCGTCAGCAGGGCCAGGCCAGCTGCATAACCAAACTTCAGCCAGTGACCCACCCGCAGGATGTCGATGCCGCCCAAAATGACCGCCATGTCGTCGCTGGGAAAACCGGCCTGGGGTCGCAAGATCAACTCGTAACCCGCATAACCGGCAATGCTCAGCGCCAAGAGCAGCGCCCCCATTGCGCCCGCGCGGCGGTAGGCGGGCAGCACAACCTTGTCAATCCCTCCCATGTAACCCTCCATGATTTCATTTGTCACTGTGCATGCTACACCCGCGCACTGCCCATTTACCAGGCCAAAAGATGCTTATCTTTTGCCCGATCTTGGCTGCACTGGCCTGCGGGCGAGGATTTTGACAGGGGCCGCGGCCTCTGCTAGAGTGAACCCCAGGTATGGCGAGTCAACACGTAAACCGGTCGATGGCATGGGGGCTGGGCACAGCGTGCCTGGTCCTGTTGGTCGTTGGCCTTCTGTACCTGGCGACCCTCGACAACGGTCTGCGTCCCGGCGAGCTGACCGGCGGCGACCTGATCACGCACCAGTATGCCCAGGTCCTGGCGCGGCCCAGTAATGCGCCGGGGTATCCGCTCTACACCTTGGGCGGATGGGCCTGGTTTCATGCCCTGCGCAGCCTGCTGCCGCAGGCTAACCCAATGACCCTGCTGGCCAGTTACTCCACGCTGTGGGCCCTGCTGGCGCTGGCCGTGCTCTTCGTCTTGCTGGCAAGGATCACGGCGCGCAACTGGCTGCTGAGTGCGCTCGTCACGCTGCTGTACGCCGTAACCTACTTCTTCTGGTACTACGCAGTCACCACCGAACAGTACACGTCGGCCGTGCTGCAAACCCTGCTCTTCGTCTGGCTGGCCTGGACGTGGGATGACCGCCAGGGTGAGCCACCTGGCGTACACCACCGCCTGACCGCCAACCACCTCCTGCTGCTGATGGCCCTGCTGACCGGCATCGCCCTGGCCCACCTGATTACCGTGCTGGCGATTCTGCCGCCCCTGGTCTGGTTTGTCCTCAGCCGCCAGCCCGGCTTGCTGCGTCAGCCGCGTCAGCTGCTGACCCTGGTGCTGGTGGCCGCCCTGCCGCTGTTGAGCTACGTCTTCATCTACCTCCGCGGGGCGCAGCATCCCGAATGGCGCGGGGTGGGTCAATGGGCCAGCACCTGGGACTGGTTCTGGAGCTTCGTGAGCACCAGCCAGGGCCGCAGCGAGCTGACGTGGTCGCTGACGCCGTTGTGGACCGCCGAATGGCCGGCACTGTGGTGGCGCGAACTGACGGTGTTGGGGCTGCTCGTTGGACTCATGGGGTGGCTGCGTCTGGGACGGCGGGGCATCCTGCTGGCCGCCACCAGCGTGATCTACCTGCTGTTCAGTTTCGTCGACCGGCTGGGGAACTGGTACCAGGTGGTCATGCCGGTCTACGCCCTGCTTGCGCTCGGCATTGGTACGGTCGCCCACGATGCCTGGTCTGGCGCCGTCCGCGCCACGGCACGGTCGCAACCGCGCATCGTGCACGGTGTGATCGTCGCCGCGTTGGTAGGATCGATCATCTTCCTGTTCGTGCGCAATTACCCCCAGGCCGACCAGTCGAACCGTGCGGACGACCAGGGGCTGCTCCCCGGCTGGCACGTCCTGGCCAGCGATCCGCCGTTGGGTGCTGCGATCCTGGCCACGCAGCCGGAGGCGGACGCCCTGCGCTACCTGGGCGCCGTCGCTGGTGTGCGCGGCGACATCGAGCCGCTCACCACCGCCCAGACCCGCGACCGCCTGGCGGCCGGGCAGGCGGTCTATGTGACGCTCAACGCGGCGCCGTTGGTGGTGCAGGAAGTGGTCGACACGCCCCACTGGCGCGCCGTGGCGCCAGAACTGCTGCAGGTGCTGCCCAAACCTGATGTGGCCCATCCAAGCCGCACGGTGCAGCCGCTGGGCGATGGGCTGGCGCTGCACGAAGTGAGTGCGCAGTGGACGTCCACACCTGAGACATCATCGTGGCACGACCCGGCGTTCAGGTCAGCCACCGACACTGCGCTCGACGTCCACCTCACCTGGCAGACCGTACAGATACCGCAGCACGATTGGTCGCTCTCGCTGCGCCCGACCTTCCGGGGTGAACCTGTGCTGCGTGATGGCCAGCCCGTTCAGGTCGATGTCCAGCACCCGGTGTACGGGCAATACCCCACCAGCCATTGGTCGGCCGGTGAGCAGGTCAATGACGTTTACCGCCTGCCACTGCCCGCCGGTGCACCGGTCGACGGTGTGACGCTGGTCGTTTACCGGGTGTTGGCCGACGGCTCGTTCGACAACCTGGCCGCGGTGACGACACCGGTAACCTCTCCCCCGTAGGTCACAGATCCTGTCCACGCTCGTCTCCAGGACACGTAGGTCACAGCTCCTGCTGTGACAACACCGCTGACGAATGGACCTCGCACTATCCACGAACCCACGCGATTGGCGGCGGCGGCTGACAAGAGGCTGCTTCGTGGTCGAGGATCTCGTCACAGCGGGAGCTGTGACCTACGGGGAGCAGCGGACTGTGCGCGCGAGGATGGTGTCACAGCTTCGTCATAAGGGTTGGCCGAACAGATATCTGTTCGGCCAGCCCCTATGACGATACCTATCATCCCGAACCTGCGTGACACTCAGGCTTCGCCCTCGCGCTGAATCACCACGGTCACCTGCGGCTTCAGGTCGCCCATCAGTTTCACCGGAACATGGTGCGTACCGAGTTCCCGCAGTGGATGCTCCAGGAGCACGTCGCGTTTGTCCAGCGGTCGTCCCAGTGCCTGTTCGATAGCCAGGGCAATGTCAGCATTGGTAATCGATCCATACAGACGATCACTGTCGCCGGCACGCGCCTTAAAATTCAGTGTCAAACCCGACAACTGATCCGCCAGGGCCTGGGCGTGTGCCCGTTCTCGATCGTGGCGCCGCTTCGTCGCATCCTGCAAATCCTTGACTTGTTTGCGTACACCACCCGTCACGACCACCGCCAGCCCGCGCGGAATCAAATAGTTGGCAGCGTATCCACCCGCCACCTGCTTCACATCGCCCGCATGACCCAGCGACGGCACATCTTTCAACAACAGCACTTCCATGGTAAATCCTGTACTCCTCACCGATATGCACGTTGCGCCCCGCCACGGCTGTCATCGTGTGCCGGTGGGTCACGCAATCGTCGATCTAGTGCCGGTGCAGGGCTGTTGTTCGGTGTCATGCCCGCTACAAACAGGGCTATTTCACCGACCATGCTCCCTGCACCGGCACCAATTTTCAGCACGCCATCTTACCCGATATCTGGCATTTGGCCAAATTGTTCGCGGTTGATTTGCCGGCGATGCCATCTGGCGGGCGGAGAGAGTGGTTGGAATGTCAAGATCCCAGTACGCCCGCCATGCTTGACCGAATTGTCATCCATGGGTACCTGTGCTATACTTCGCCCAAGATTCGACCATTTCATATCAACACTGAATTCTTTCTCGCCCCAAAACCTATTCTGATACGAGTGCATAGCACACACGACGATTCAACCAGTACCGATCATAACACCGAGCACGAAACTCACCTTCCTGCTCAGCATCCTGCGTTTCCAGCAGCTCGATCCCGTTCCGTGTTGCCGTCCCGCGGTACTTCGGCGCGCCCGGCCAGTCTGGGTTTTGTGCTGCTGATGATGGTGCTGAGCCTGGGTATTCTGGGGTGCTCCATCGGTGGCGCCGTTTCCCTGGTGCCGCGTGCCGTCACCACTGCCAGCGCCAGCCCCAATCCAACCCTGGGACCCACCCGCGTGCTGCTTTCCACCTTCACCCCCACACCCTACGTACCACCCACGCCGGTGCCGACCAACACGAGCCCACCCACAGACACACCGACCGTCACGCCGACCGCCAGCCCATCACCGACCGCTACACCGCGGCCGGGTGTAGAAGCGCTCCAGGTCAACATCGTCGTGCGCGAAGGACCAGGCACCGATTATCCGGTCATCGGCCGTATCCAACCCGGCGATGTTTACCCGATCATCGGTCGCAGCGATGCCCCGGATCCAAACCAGGGCTGGTACTACATCTGCTGTGTCAACGGACGGCGCAGCTGGGTCAAGGCGACCAGTGTGTTGGTCAGCGGTGATCCCAGTGGTGTGCCTGTGCAGCAGGCCGGGCCACCCCCCACACCGACACCACCGTGGACGCCAACCTGGACGCCAACGCTGACACCGACACCGTCGCCGTTGTTCTATCGCGGGATTGGCCCGCAGTTTTATGCGACCAACAACCTCTACCTCAAGATCTGGACCAAGGTCGAGTTTGCCAACGGTGACCCCATGCCAGGCTACCAGTTGATGGTTTTCCGGCGCGAAGGAATCGATCAGCCGGGTGGTACACCGCCCGCCTGGACGCCAACACCGACCCGTACCCCCACGGGTGTGTGGACACCAGGACCCACCGCAACACCGACAGCAACCCCTGACCTGGGGCGCGGCCCATGGGTCAACCTGAGCACGGGCGAGCTGTCGGGCAGTGAGTTCTTGTGGACACAGCCGCCTGGTTTCGGTGACCGCCAGGCGTTCAACCTGGAATTCACCCAGTATCCCGAACCGGGAACTGGTACCTATATCGTGTACCTGGCCGACGCGGCCGGCAACCGCGTGTCGGAACTGATCACGTTTACGACCGAACCCACCAATCCAAACCGGGAAGTCTATATTGGCTTCCGTCACATCCGCTAGGAGTAGGGAATGGAATCGCCATCCAACCACCATGACCTATCTCCGGCAACCCGGCCCGCCCGCCCGCGCGCCGCATCGACGGCGACGTTGATCCTGTTCAGCCTGCTGGCTTTGGGCACGATGGGCTGCTCGCTGACCAGTTTTATTCGCCTGATTCCGCCATCGACACCGAGTGCGCCGTCGCTGGCCTTTTTGACGGTCACCGTCTATCCCACCTTTACGCCGACCGTGCCCGCCCCCACCGACACGCCGGTGCCACCCACACCGACCGTCACGCCGACGGCAACTGATACGCCTACGCCACCCCCCGAAACGGCGTTTGCGGCCGAGGTGCCGATCAGCCCAACCCCCAGTGGGCCCATTATCGAGGTGCCGGTCGCTGAAATCAATACCCGGCAGGGCCCTGGCATCGACTACCAGTCGGCCAGCACCATCCGCCAGGGCGAAACCTACCAGATCGTTGGCCGCAACGAAGATTATTCCTGGTGGCTGATTTGCTGCGTCAACGGGCAGCAGGTCTGGGTGACCAGCCGGCTCGTCCACGTCACCGGCGATGCCACCGATGTCCAGTTCATCCAGGTCGCCCCACCGCCTCCCCCCACACCAACGCCAGGACCACCCACGGCCACGCCGACCATCACCCCGACACCCACCGAAGAGGTGAATTTCGACGTCGAGCTGGTCGAAGAATTCCCCACCAGTCCCGACAACGATTGGCTCAAAGTGGGGGCCGAGGTCAAATCAGTGGGCGGCGCTCCGCTGTGGGGCTACCGGCTGCGCCTGGTCAACGAAGCCACCGGCGAATCGTTTACCAGTCCCCGGGTCTCTGACTCGAGCTGGGGTTATTCGACCGTGGACTACACGCTGTTCCGTGGCACCCCAGCACCTGATTATCGACGGGTCAACCTCCAGTTCGATACCAACGGCCTGAGCAGTATGGGGGATTCGCGCTGGCAGATCTATGTTGTGGATGGTGGCGGCAACATCAGGGAATCGTCGATCGCACGGGTTACCACCAGTACCGCACAACCAAAGTGGTATTATGTTAAATTCAAGCGGCGGTTCTGAATCGTGTAACCTGATTTGCGATGCCCGCGAGGCCCGTGCTATACTGGTTGCGTGGCCGTACCAGGCGCCGCTGTTCGCCGCGGGCACGGCCACACCTCGCCGGGCAAACCATGCGCAACGCCTGCCGGCCGCGCAACCCTGTGCGAGAATCTCTTGTGCTTACAAGGAGACATCTGATGCCAGTGAACCGTCGATGGGTTCTCCTGTTGATACCGGTTGTACTGTTGACGATCTTGGGCTGTGGTGCGCTCGCCACCCCACCCCAGCAAGAGGCGGCGGTGACACGCACCCTGGTGCCGACGTTCACCCCCACGCCCGAACAACCCACCAACACACCAGAACCCACGGCCCCACCGGAAGTCCAGGCGCCGCTGCCGGTCGATACCCCCGTTCCCACCGAAGCGCCGCCCTCCCCCACACCCGCACCAGCAGCCAAAGCGGTGGTCAATACGACCACCATGAACGTGCGCAGCGGACCCGGCACCAATTACCCAATCACCGGCCGCGTGACGCGTGGGACGTCGTTCGACATCACCGGGCGCAATGCGGCCGGTGACTGGTGGCAGGTGTGCTGTGTCAACAACCAGAACGGCTGGGTCGTCGGTCGCCTGGTCAACATTTCAGGCAGTACGGACGGCGTCGAAGTGGTCGGTGACGTGTCGCCGCCGCCGGTACCCACGCCGGCCCCCACGCGCGCCGTCGTCCCAACACGGCCGCGGCCAACCAGCGCCCCAACGTCACCCCCGCCGCCTCCCGTGACCGGCATTTTCAGCCAGGCCGGTACCGAGCAGCGTGACGCCGACGATGCCAACTTCAATCTGGTGACCTTTTGGGGCCGTCTGGGTCGCACGGGCGAACAACCGATCACCGGCGGTTACCGCCTGCGTGTGAGCGCACCCAGCGGCACGAACGAGGCTTCTTTTGGCAACGTGTGGGAGATTGCCTATTCGGGCTATG
The DNA here is from genome assembly GCA_041912075.1 of Anaerolineae bacterium. Taxonomy (GTDB): domain Bacteria; phylum Chloroflexota; class Anaerolineae; order SSC4; family Amarolineaceae; genus SSC4. The sequence continues at coordinate 4,200 of JAYRNS010000880.1, read as the reverse complement.
GCACAGCCGAGTTTCGCTACAACGCCAAAATCGAGCTGCCACGGACCGCCGGTTCGTACCGCGCCGTCGTCATCGATGGCAGCGGGCAGGAAGTTTCCGACCCCATCACCGGCAACCTCAACGACCGTACCCACGACGTGATCTTGACGTGGGTGCGTCGTTAAAAGTCAGAATTGGGCTAGATCCTTCGGGTTTTTCGCTGCTTTCGGTACTGGGCTGCTGATACCGCAATGACCGTCAACCATGCACTGCCGGCTGCCGAGAAAAACCCGAAGGGTCTGGCGCCGCTTCTGGGACTCATGACAGACCCGCTGCGCCGGCGGATGATGCTGGCCGGCATCGTTCTGGCCGGGTTGCTGCTGCGTCTTCTCCAGTTGAATTTCCAGCCGTTGTGGTGGGACGAAGGGTACAGCGTGTGGTTTGCTACCCATGACCTGCCAGCCATGGCCGCCCTTACCGCCCAGGACATTCACCCGCCGCTCTATTATGCCTTGCTGCACGGCTGGATCCGGCTGTTGGGCGCATCGCCGGTGACCCTGCGGCTGTTCTCCGTGGTCGTCAGCCTGCCGGCGATTCCCCTGGCTTACCTGGTGCTGCGTGGTCGTGATGCGCCCGTCCGGGCGGATGGGCTGCGCCGTTCTGCCGCGGTGGCGATCGCACTGCTGGGCGCAGCCATCGTGGCCATCAACCCCCTGCACATCTATTACAGCCAGGAAGTTCGCATGTACGGGCTGGTGGGTACCCTGGCCATGGCCTACCTGTGGCTGACGGTGTCGTTTGTCCGGCCCACCGGCCAGGTTGACCGGCCGTTTTGGCGGGCCACCGGCCTTGTCGTGGTCACTGCTGCCCTGTTGTACACGCAGTATTATGCGGCACTGCTCCCGGCCGCGGTGACACTCTTTGCGATCGGACGCTGGCTGCGTGATCGTCGTGCGGCCGCGACGCAGTCTGGCCGTCCCCTGGCCTGGTTCGTTGGCACCCAGGTCATAGCGGTGCTGCTTTTCATCCCCTGGCTGGCGTATGCAGCGCCCCGATTGAATGCGTACGTCGCCTACAAAGTCACACAAGATGCCGACCTTCCCCTCGACCCCGTGACTTACGTGCTGCGTCACCTGAGCGCTTTTCTGATCGGGCACGTCGAACAACCCGCCCTGGCCGGGCTGCTGGCCGTGGTCAGCCTGGCGGCACTGGCCGGGCTTCTGTGGTGGGCCGTGCGCCGGCGAGCGGCTGGATCGTGGAATGGGTTTGCGCTGTGGGTATTGGGCAGCATATTTCTGGTGGGTTATGTGCTCAACTTGCGCTTCCCCTTTGCGCCGGTGCACGGCGAACGTCTGTTGTTTTTTGTGGCACCGGTTTTCTGGTTATGGCTGAGCGAGCTGCTGGCGACCCCAACCACCGGCGATGCGCCATCTGGCCGGCGCATCGGGCTGGGCGCGGGGGCGGCATTGGCAGTTTCGATGATGGTCGCCTTGGGCGCCTATTACGTGACACCCCGCTATGCGGGCGAGGATTATCGCCCCATCATGCAAGAGATGGCCGTGCGTGGCCAACCGGCCGACCTGGTTTTCAGCGTCTATCCCTGGCAGGTGGGCTATGGACGTGCTTATCTGCCCGATGGTCCGCAGGCTGCCCTGAGTCCCACCCAGACGTGGAATGAAGCTGCCGACCGCTACCTGGCCGATACCCTGGCGGCCGGCCGGCGCATCTGGTTTCCAGCCCACCTGAGCCTGGGCGGGTTGTTGGAGACGCAGGTCGAAGCCAGCCTGCTGCGTCATGGTTATCCCGTGCTCAACCGTTGGATCAGCCCCAGCACCCGGCTGACCTTCTTCGTACCACCGGCGGTTGCCTGGCGGCCAGGCCCGTCCGCCCAGTTTGGATCGTGGCTGCACCTGAAGACCGCCCAGGTAGGCGCAGACGCGGTGACCAGCGGCGACGGCGCGGAGCCGGTGGCGCTGACGTGGGAGGTTAGCGCTCCGCCAGCCAGCGAACCACCGGTGCAAATTCGGCTGACAATGGTCGACGATCAGGGCAACACCTGGGCGCAGCGCGACAGTGCGCCGGCCAACGGTCAGCTGCCCTTCAGCCGGATGCAGCCGGGGGTGCCCAGCGTGGACCGCCACGCGCTGTGGGTGCCGGCCGGCACGCCACCCGGCACGTATGACCTCGTACTCAGCGTCTACCAGCAGCCGGCGGGCGAGCCAGCGCAGCCGCTCGACGTGCTGGATGCCGCCGGCCAACCGCAGGGTGTCGACATCACGCTGGGTCAGGTCACCGTGACGCGACCCGCTCAGCCGTTGGCAGCCAGTCGCCTCCCCATGGCCCACCCGCGCACGCAACCGGTTGGATCAGCCCTGCGTTTTCTGGGCTACGACGTGCCGCCGGGGCCATGGCAGCCCGGTGACGACGTCCCCGTCGATCTTGGCTGGCAGGCCACTGCGGCCCCTCACCAGGACCTGGTCACATTCTTGCAGCTGCTCGATGACAGTGGTCACGTCGTGGCGGGCTGGGAAGGGCCCGGTCTTGCCGCGTTGGCATCCACGTCCTGGCAGACTGGCGACCTCCTGCGGATGCCGCTGCGTTTGCGCCTCCCGGCCGCCCTTGCCAGCGGCCGCTACCACTTGATCAGCGGTCTGTTCGATCGCACCACTGGGCAGCGCCTGCAGCCGGCCGGGCAAACCGCCAGTCATCTCGACCTGGGCAGCGTCGACGTACGCGCCCGACCGCACCGTATGGACCCACCGGCACCCCAGGTTTCCCAGGCAGCGCAGTTCGGCAGCAGCGCCCGGCTGATCGGCTACGATCTGTCAACTACCCACCTCCAGGCGGGTGAGCCGGTCACGCTCACGCTGCATTGGCAGGCGGGTGAGACATGGACAGGCCGCGCGCACGTCTTTGTGCACCTGTTGGACGCCGCCGGCAAACCCGTGGCCTGGGCTGACAGCGAGCCGGGTGACGGTCGCTTACCCACAACCAGTTGGGTGCCCGGTGAGTACCTGGCCGATGGGCACACAGCGCACCTGCCGGCGGACCTGCCGGCGGGTGAGTACCGCTGGGAGATCGGTTTCTACTTCGACGACGGCACGCGCCTGCCGGTCGTCGACGCACAGGGGCAGGTGGTGGGTGATCACGTGGTCCTGGAGACGCCGCTCGAGGTGAGGAAGTAGGGACGGAATGGGAAAGTGCAGGGATTGTGCAACTTTTCGGGTCAGGCAGCGTAATGATAGCACAGATACGGCACGATTCCAGGTACACATGCCTGGTGCGGGGTAGTGGTTTGGACTTGAAGCTTGCCAACTGGTTGGCTGCCAAACCGGGACCCTGCACGGGCAGCAGGTATTGATTCAAAGGAGTTCACAATGACCGACGAGGCAACAACCCCAGAAATTGTCGAGCAAGCTGTGGAAGCAGTGGCACCGACGTCCGAAGCGCAGGATCAATCGAAGAGCACCACCCCAGGTGACATCGCCAACGAGCTCAACCGGTTGGCCACCCAAATCGTCACCACCGTACAGGCGGCCTGGGCGAGCCCCAAGCGCAAAGAAATCACCGATGAGCTCGAGACCGGTTTTGGTGAGCTCACGAAAACGGTCGATTCGGCCTTCAAACAGGCAAAAGAATCAAAGATCGGGCATGACGTTTCCGATACTGCCACCAAGGCGGCCGAGACCGTCAAACAGAGCAAGGTCATCGACGATGTGCGCGATGTCCTGGTCGCAACCTTGAAAGAGGCCAACGTACGTCTCGAAAAGTTCAGCGACAAGCTGGGCCAGAGCGGCAAACCCCCCGAGGCCACGCCAGCTGGCGAAACGCCGGCCGCACCTATGGCCGAAGAGGCGGTTGCCGAACAGGCAGAGGTGGTTCAGACCAGCACCCCCTGGTACCAGGAAGCGATCGATGCTGAGGTGGCAGGCGACGAGAAACCTGCGCCGTAAGGCGTGAGGACGTGAGGACGTGATGCGTGAGGACGTGAAACGTGAGGACGTGCCTATTCGGTCACGTCTCACGTCTCACGTTTCACGTTTTTACGCCTTTGCGCATTACCCACCGCCCACAATCTTCCAGCGTATTTGCGCGCCCACCCACCCGCTGCTATAATGCCCGCTCACTCCCCCGACAAAACAAATCCTTGTGAGCGAGACGACACGATGAAACCACGAACCCACCTGGCTGCCATCCCCTTGCTGGCACTGGTGGTGGCGT
>JAYRNS010000879.1:0-3897 GCA_041912075.1 Anaerolineae bacterium | reverse complement strand
GGGCGCAGCGAACACCTGATGCACTTACACACCGAGGACGACCTCTACTACATCCGCAATTATTCGCCGCTGCTCGACCTGCAGATTATGTGGCGCACGGTGGGTGTGGTGCTGCGCGGGCGCGGGGCGTATTGAGGAGTAGGGAGTAGGGAGTAGGGAGTAGGGTATAATGGAAGGTGCGTGGGAATCACGTTTGATTAGCCGCTACGCGGCAGCATCCTGAATGGTACACCAGGTCCTCGGGTACGCCCCAAGTCGCGCAATGTTCTCTAACCCTTTCGTACTACCCCCTTCTTTCCTACTCCCTACTCCTTACTCCCTACTCCCTACTCCCAATTAGGTATTGCAATCACACGCCGCGTATGTTATCCTGGCACCAGGATGTAATCCAGACCCGCGCGCATTGCTGCGTGGTGACTGTTTTTGGAAACTTGGAGGATATCACATGAAGCCTAACCGTATTCTGACCGTGCTGGGTCTTGTGGTGCTCATTGCGATGACAGTGGCACCAGCCTTTGCGGCCGATCCCAATCCGGGTTCGGGCAGCGCCGACGTCACGGTCATGTATGCCAACGACTCTGGCCCATCGACGACCGTGCTGGCCCAGTACTACAACCAGAGTGGCGGCTCACCGGCCGGCACACGCCAGCAGTCACTCGGGCCCTTGGGCTCGTACCAGTTCCGCGCCGCCGATTCCGGCCTGCCTGACAACTGGGTTGGCTCCATGGTCTTGTCGGCCAGCAGCGAGCTGGCGGCCACAGCCACCATCCAGTGGTCGGGTAACCCGTTGGGTGACGGCCGCGAAGCCGACACCTACACCGGTTTTGGCAGCGGTTCGTCGCAGATGAACATCCCCTACCTGGTGTATGCGCCGAACGCACAGTACTCGGTGATCTCGGTCCAAAACACCGAAGCCAACACCACGGCCAACATCACCATGAAGTACTACAACCGCAATGGTGGTCTCGACTTTACCATCACCGATCAAATCCCTGCGCTCGGGCAGAAGATGTACGACATGCACGTGCCGGGCGCCAAGGTCCCGGTGTGGAGCCAGTCGTCCTACTTCCAGACCAATGGCACCTGGACCGGCTCGGTGGTGATCTCCACCGGTGGCTCGGACCAGAAGGTCGCCGCCATCAACAACAACTTCTGGCCGCGCTACAGCGTGGCTTACAACGGCAGCAATCAGGGTGCACGCAAGCTCTTCCTGCCCTCGATCGAGCGCCGTTACACCGATCCCAACACCGAAAATGGCTGGCTGGGTTTCAGCCTGACCACCGTGCAGAACCTGGGCACCGGTCCGACCAGTGTGACCGTCAAGTACATCAACAAGGACACGGGCAACGTCGATCTCAACATCGGCCCCATCACGCTGAATGCCGGTGTGGCGGTGGGCTGTAACACCCGCTCCGGTGGTGTCGGCTGTGTCGATCGTTCGGTGTTCAACGTGTTGGGCGGTTCGTGGGCTGGATCAGTGATCGTCGAGTCGACCAGCCAGGACGTGGCAGCCGTCAACTTCTCGATTCGCCCGCGTGACAACGAAGCAGGTGGTTACACCGGTGCGGCAACCGTCTTCGCTGGCACGAAGAACTTCCTGCCCGAAGTGTACCAGATTGGTGGCGCCGGCAACAGCCGCACGCAGTGGTCACTCATTCGTATCCAGAATGTCACCACGCAGACGGCGAACGTCGAGGTGAAGTTCGTCAACCGCGATGGCACGACAGCGGCCACCCGCAACCTGACGATCAACGGCGAGAAGTCGTCCAACTTCAACCTGCGCGCCGACGATCAGGTCAACCTGGGCGGCAACTGGACTGGTGCCGTGTACATCACCTCCAACCAACCGTTGGTGGCGGTGGTCGAGAACCTGTGGGGTCTGCAGCGCCTGGCCGCGTACAACAGCTACAGCCGCTAACCCGCAACCAAACGAATGACAGAAGGCCATCGGTTTTGCCGGTGGCCTTCTTTGTTTCCTGGTGGACACTTCACGGCTGCCTATGGTATAATCTCACCAGCGATGCGCACGTATCCCATGGAGGAAGGAACTACACCAGATGGAAATCATCATCACCGAAATGAAGCGTTGCGTTTTGGTCACCGTGGCGGGCCGCGTCGATGGCAGCACGGCACCCGATCTGGCCAAAGCCCTCAAGTCGCTGCAGGACGGCGGTCACTTTCGGATTGTGCTCGACATGGGCGGTGTCACATTCCTGAGCAGTGCCGGCATCGGTGTGCTCGTTGGTGGCTGGAAAGCAGCCCGGCGTTGGAATCGGGGCGACCTGCGGCTGGCCAATCTCCCTCCCAAGATCAAGGATGTCCTTGAGTTAACCGGGCTGGACGAACATTTTGTCCAGTACGACAATACCGTTGAAGCAGTGGGCAGCTTCTGACGCAGCCGTCGTGCGACCACGCCCTCGCGGTCGCCCCACGTCTTCATTCTGCGCCATGCCCAATCGCTGGACCCTAACCGTCAAAAGCGATGTGCGCCAGCTGGCACACATCGGCGAATTTATCAACCAGACCGCGCATGCCGCCGGGCTGGATGAACGTGCCGTCTTTGCTGTCGAGCTGGCGTGCGATGAGGCATGCAGCAATGTCATCAGACATGGCTATGCCGGCCAGCCGGGCGATATTCACATCACCTGTCACGTGTCCGGTTCGAATTTCGTGGTCGAGGTGGCCGACCACGGGCCACCCTTCGATCCACTGTCGGTCAAACCAGCCCTGGCTGCCAAGTCGATCGACGATATTCCCGTCGGCGGTCGCGGTGTTTACCTGATCCGCAAGCTGATGGACACGGTGACCTACCAGTACGATCCTCGCGACGGCAACCGTTTGACCATGATCAAACGCGGCGTCGTGCCCATCCCCGCCACGACGGACCCGGCATGATCACGCCAGCTGCAGCATCCATGGCCTCCACCGCACCGATCGGCCACACGCCGCTCGAACACAACGAGCTGCGGGCCCTGGCTGAAGCTGGGCAGGCCATCCTGCAAGCGCAGATGGACGCCGACCGCATGTTCGAGCTGATCTACGAATATGCCTCGCACCTGGTCGACACGTCCAACTTTCACCTCGGTTTGTTCGAAGAGTCCGACCTCGTGCTGCGCGTCTGGGTGCGTGACGGTGTCCGGCAGCCCGTAGCACGTTTTGCCGGCGTCGCCAACGAGGGCATCGTGGGGTGGCTGCGCCGCTATCGCCAACCCCTGCTCGTGCGCGATTTTCAGACAGAGATGGATTCGCTCCCCGCGCGGCCCAGCTACGAAAGCCAACACCCACCCCGTTCGGCCATCTTTGTGCCGATCCTGGCCGGTGACCTGGCGATTGGCAGCCTGGCGGCCCAGAGCTTCACACCCGACGCCTACAGCGAGGCCGACCTGCGTATCCTGTTTATCCTGGCCAACCAGGCCGGCGTGGCGCTGGTCAACGCCCGTCTCTTCCAGGTCGTCGAGCGGCGCGCCCGCCAACTGCAGACGGTGGCTGAGGTCAGCCGTAAGGTGGCCGCGATTCTCGACCTGGATCAGCTGCTGACCCAGGTGGTGAATCTGATCCAGGACCGTTTTGGGTATTATCACGTGCAGATCTTTCTGGTCGAGCAGGGCAGCGGGCGGGCCTATTTCCGCGCCAGCTCCGGTCACCGGCTGAATGAGATGTGGCGCGAGCGCGGTCGTTTCGTGCGCATCGGCCAGGAAGGTATCATCGGCTGGGTGGCCGCGCAGGGCGAGCCACTGCTGGCCAACGACGTCTCACAGGAGGCGCGCTACGTGCCCGACGACCCGCGGCTCCTGCCGGACACGCGGGCCGAACTGGCGGTGCCGCTCAAGGTGGAAGAAAGGGTCTTGGGCGTCCTGGACGTACAGTCGATCGAGCGCAATGCCTTTAGTGCCGAGG
>JAYRNS010000878.1:0-2171 GCA_041912075.1 Anaerolineae bacterium | reverse complement strand
TGAGTGGATCGTCACCGCTCCACCACAGGTGTGTCAAGGCCAACAGACCCACGAAGAGCAGCTCGGCGCCGACAAGCATCGGCCAGCGGATGTGCAGGTGAATGGCGCGGCTGGCCAGGGCCAACCCGCCCGTCACCACCAGACTCAGGGCAATCAGCGGCGCACCCCAGCCAAACACCTGGCTCAACCATGCCGGGTTACCCGGTGCCGCGCGCAGGATGCTGGCCAGCGCCAGCCCACCGACGGCCAGCAGCACAAAACCGACCACTTCTGGCGTCAGCAGTTCACGAACCGGCTGCCAGGGTGACGATGGCGGCGGCGAAGTCTTTTTCACGGCTGCCTACCGGGGCTACGACGACGGGGTTGGCCTGGCTGCCAACGCTTCCGTATGGATACGCGTGCCGGGGTGGCGGAGGCTCAGGGCCAGGCGTCGGTTGTCAGGGTCGATGCTCAATACACGCACGGTCACCACGGAGTTCTCCTGCACCACGTTACGCGGGTGGAGAAAACTACCCTCGGCCAACTCAGAGATGTGAATGAGACCCTCCAGTCCCTCTTCGAGGCGCACAAACGCACCAAACCCCACCACGTTGGTCACGACACCCTCGACCAACTGACCCACGTGATACCGTTCTTCGACGTGGTTCCAGGGGTCGGGTGTCATGCGCTTCAGGCTGAGGGCAACTTTGCGGTTCGGCCGGTCGACGTCCATCACGTAGACGGTTACTTCCTGGCCGGGACTCACCACTTCTTCCGGATGGCCCACGCGTCCCCACGACAGCTCGGAGATGTGAATCAAACCCTCGACACCACCCAGGTCAACGAAGACGCCAAAATGGCAGATGTTGCTGACAACCCCGGCGCACATCTCGTCGGCACGCAGACGTACCAGGGCATCGTCGGGTTTGTGGGCTTCCTGGGCGGCCCGCTCGGAGAAGATCAGACGGCTGCGTTCACGATCGAGCTCGATCACACGCGCCCGCAGGCTGCTGCCCACGCGGGCGCTGAGCATTTCCTGACGCCGGGCTTCGCTGACCAGATAGGAAGGACCGGCCAAATGTGATGCCGGCACGAACCCGGTCAGCGAGTAGAACCGCACCAAAAGCCCCCCACGGTTGAAACCTGTTGCCTCGAGGTCATAATCGGTGCCTTTTTCGAACCCCACTTCAGCCCGGCGCCAGTCGCGCGACTCGGGATCTAGCAGGGCCAACTCCGCTTCCAAGGTGTCGGCTTCGTCTGGTGGCTGCACTGTGCCTTCGCCCGACGGTGCCTCGGGGGTGGCTGGCGTGACCACTGTACCGTTTATAGAGTCGACCTCTGCCAGCAGTGACTCCCAATATCCCTCTTCATGCCACGGCGCGGGTATTTCCTGTTCGTCTAAAGCGTTGAAATTGGTACTCATCCCATACTCCACAGCAATACACATGTCTAAACTGATCGCAGGGTGAACATATCGGTCAGTGGTGCACCAGGCAGCTATCGAACCGCAAATTCACGCAATTCCTCCTTGCGATTAGTTTGGTGTGCGGATTATAGCCGAACTGCCGAACGTTTGTCAAAGTACCGATAGAAGTATCAGATAAATATTACAGTTTCTCCTTCATCTCCATATCCGCCAGGGTTTTGGCCACTTCGGTAATGGCGACACGTTGTTTGCGATACAAGTCTGATTCACTCATGGCCAAACGGCTGGCGATGTCGCGCACGCGTTCTCCCTGCACGAATTTCATATCCAGGATGTTGTACAGCAGCCATTCCGTTGCCGTCAGCTTACGATCACCATCCGGACGCTGCAGTTCGATGGCCTTTTTGAGCACGGTACGCAGGGCCCGCGCGGGGTTGTTGTCGTTTTCAGCCAGGGTGTCGGTCACCACCCGCAGCCTGAGCAGCGGGCTGTTGGTCAGCTTGGGACCGCCCCAGTAGTGCGTCAAGGCATCCCTGACCCAACGCTCGAAGTCGGGCTGGTCGACCAGGCTGTCAGGATCGAGCTGTGGCAGCGGATCGCTGCCCGGATACTGCACCACGCTGCGCCAGGCCTGCATACGCTCCATCTCCGGGATGATGCGCCGCAGAGCACCAAACACGTCCTGCTGCACCTGGCGGTCCTCCAGAGCCTTGGATGCCTGGCGCAGTAGAGCCAGCACGGTTGCCCGGTGACGGGCAATGGCCTG
>JAYRNS010000877.1:0-2311 GCA_041912075.1 Anaerolineae bacterium | reverse complement strand
TTCCAGCCAGCGATGAGGGCCAGGCCGGCCAGCAGACCGCCGAACAGCAGCACGGGCCGCACCGGCTCGCTGTCACTGGGGCTGGGAAACATCGAGTTGCTGATCGCAAAAATCAGATAGAGCCATATCCAGGCATCGCTGACGTGCAGGGTAGCCAACAGACCGTCCCACGCGCCCTGCCAACCGCCGGTCTGTACACCTTCGACGAGCACAGCCAGGTTGAAGACCGTCGAGCCAAGGATGAGGATCGCCAGGCCACCAAACAGAAACGGTGCCAGACCCACGATGCTGTCAAGCAGATGACCGCCGGAGGTGACGGTGACCGAGCCTAGGCGGATGTGTTTGCCCCGACGCTTTGGGTAAAGGTCGGGTGGTTTGACGGCCATACCCAGCGCTTTGGCCATCACCCAGTGGCTCCATTCGTGCAGCATGATCCCTGGCAGCAGGACAATCCACAGGACAATCACGGCCCCGTCGGCGTTGCCCGCGAGCAGCCAGCCCAGCGCCTGGATATGTTTGCTGATCCAACGGGAGACCAGCCAGAGGGCAACCAGGGCCGCAAGGGTCCAGATGAATGGGATCCAGGCTTCCAAATCGATCTCCGGCAGCAGTGTGGTGATGAATCATTGAACAGGCAAACCCTTCGGGTCTGCAAGACCCGAAGGGTTTGCTGCGTCAAAACCTTCGGTGACGCAGCCGCCGGCGCGCAGCGGCCGTTCACCGCACACAAGCGATCAGCCGCGCACGCGCGCGGTGATACGCACCATTTCGATGAACTCTTCCGGCTTCAGACTGGCGCCGCCCACCAGGGCACCGTCGATCTCGGCCTGCTGCATGTACTCTTCCATATTCTTGGCCGTGGTGCTGCCGCCGTACTGGATACGGACGGCCGAGGCCACCGCCTCACCGTACAGATCGGCCACCGTACCGCGCACCGAGACACCGATGACGCTGTTGGCCTGGGCGGCGGTGGCTGCTTTGCCGGTACCAATCGCCCAGATCGGCTCGTAGGCGATCACGATGCCGCGTACCTGGTCACCGGTTAGCCCTTCGAGTCCGCCCGTTACCTGCCGCCGCACGACCTCGGTGGTCTGGTTGGCTTCGAACTCGGCCAGATTTTCGCCGATGCAGAAGATTGGCACCAGGCCGTGAGACAAAGCGGCCTTGATTTTTTTGTTGACCGTGGCGTCGGTCTCGGCGAAGTACTGGCGGCGCTCGGAGTGACCGATGATCACGTACTGGCACAGCTCGGCCACCATGTTGGGCGCCACTTCACCCGTAAACGCGCCCTTTTCTTCCCAGTGCATGTTCTGCGCACCCAGCCCGACGCGCGAACCTTGCAGGAGCTGCGCGGCGGCGGGTAACGAAGAAAACGGCGGGCAAACGACGCTGGTGGCGCCTTGGATCTCATCCAGGGCGGGACGCAGCGCATTGATCAGTGCAGTGGTCTCGGCAATGGTCTTGTTCATCTTCCAGTTGCCGGCCACGATTGGCGTACGCATGGAAATTCTCCTACTTGTCGTTGAGCGCCACCACCCCGGGGAGCGGTTTGCCTTCCAGGAACTCCAGGCTGGCCCCACCGCCGGTGGAGATGTGCGTCATCTTGCCAGCCAGGCCGGCCTGTTCCACGGCCGCGGCTGAGTCACCGCCACCGATGATGGTGGTGGCATCGAGCCTGGCCAGGATGTCAGCAACAGAAAACGTGCCGTGGGCAAACGCCGGGAATTCGAACACGCCCATGGGGCCATTCCAAACCACCGTCTTGGCCGGGTGCAGCGTGCCGGCATATCGCTCGACGGTGGCCGGGCCGATGTCCATGATCCGCCAGCCGGCCGGTACGGCATCGATGCCCACGATCTGGTGGTTGGCGTTGGTGTCGAAGGCGTCAGCCACCACGACATCATCGGGCAGCAGCAGCATGGCGCCCGCGCGTTCGGCCAGCCCACGCGCCACGTCGACACTGCTTTCTTCGACGAGCGAATCGGCCACATCGTAGCCCTGGGCCTTGAGGAAGGTGTTGGCCATACCACCACCGATCAACAGGGCGTCGACTTTGTCCAACAGGGCCTCGATGACCCCAATCTTGTCGGAGATCTTGGCGCCCCCAAGAATCGCGACGAAGGGGCGGCGGGGATGTTCCAGGGCTGTGCCCAGGTAGTCCAGCTCCTTCTCCATCAGGAAACCGCCGACGGCAGGCAGATAGTGCGTGACACCCTCGGTGGAGGAGTGGGCACGGTGCGCCGAGCCAAAGGCGTCATTGACATAAACATCGCCCAGTTTGGCCATCTGTTCGGCCAGGACCGGGTCGTGT
>JAYRNS010000876.1:0-4277 GCA_041912075.1 Anaerolineae bacterium | reverse complement strand
GAAACCGACATTCGCCAGCACTTCCCACGCTTCTGGCGCCGCGCCAGCGGTTATGGGCTGACCTACCTGCTGCCCGATGGCCCCGGCCGCCATCCGGGCGACGTGCCCCGGCCGGTCGGTATTCCACCGCTGCTGGCCGGCTCGGAAGGTACCCTGGCCATCGTCACCGAAGTGACCCTCGCGCTGGTGCCGCGGCCGCGCTGCACGGGCCTCGCGGTGATCCAGTTGGCGGACCTCGTCGCGGCCATGGAAACAACCAACGAAATTCTGGCCTGCGCCCCGGCGGCGGTCGAGGTGATGGATGATCTGCTGATCACCCTGGCACGCCAGCAGCCAGCAATGGCCGGGCGCATGGGTTTCATCGACGGCACACCCGCGGCGCTGCTGGTCGTCGAGTTTGCCGGTGGTTCCCTGAGTGAGGTCACAGGGAAACTGGATCGCCTGGCGTCCCACCTGCGCCGTCGCGGTCGCACCGTCACCGTGCAGCGCATCCTCGATCCCGCGGCGCAGACCGCTGTGTGGAACGTACGCAAGGCCGGTCTGGGCATCCTGATGAGCCTGCGCGGCGACGTCAAACCGGTCCCGGGGATCGAAGATGTGGCGGTGCCGGTGGCCAACCTGCCGGCCTACGTGGCCGACGTCCAGGCGCTGCTGGCGGATTTTGGCACGCGCGGCGGTTTCTACGGCCACGCCAGTGCCGGCTGTCTGCACGTCCGGCCGCTGCTCAACCTCAAAACAGCGCACGGCGTCCAGCAGCTGGCCGATTTGACCCACGCGACGCTGGAGCTGGCCATACGCTACGGCGGTGTGACGAGCAGCGAACATGGGGACGGTCTGGCGCGCGGCGGCCTCAACCCGCGCCTGTTCGGCCCGCGTCTGTACCAGGCGATGGTCGACCTCAAAACGATCTTCGATCCACAGCATATTCTCAACCCCGGCAAAGTGGTGCACACACCGCCAGCCACCGAGAATCTGCGCTATGGGCCTGGCTACCGTACGATCGAGCTGCACACCCACCTCGATTTCAGTGCCGACGGCAGTTTTGCCGCTGCGGTCGAGATGTGTAACGGTGCTGGGGTGTGCCGCAAGCTGGGTGCCGGCACCATGTGCCCTTCGTTCCAGGCCACGCGCGCCGAGGCCGACTCGACGCGCGGGCGGGCCAATGCCCTGCGCGCCGCCCTCAGCGGCCAACTGCCGGCCAGCGAACTCACCAGCCCACGCATGGCCGCGGTGATGGACCTGTGTATCGGCTGCAAGGCCTGCAAAACCGAATGCCCCAGCCGCGTCGACATGGCAAAACTCAAGACAGAATTTCTGGCCCAGATGCACGACGTGCACGGCACACCCCTGCGCAGCCGGCTGTTTGGTCACGTCGCGGCACTCTACCGCCTGGGGATGGTGGCGCCAGCACTGGCCAACGGCTTGCTCCAATCGCCCCTGGCCAGACACGTGCAGGCAAGACTCGCCATCGATCCGCAGCGCCAGTTGCCATCCCTGGCAGCGGTTCGTTTCAGTGTCTGGTTTGCCCGCCGCCGCCGGCCGCTGCGGCCCGGTCCCATGGGCCCAGTCGTGCTGTATCACGACACGTGGACCGAATACAACTACCCCCAACTGGGCATGGCAGCGGTCAAAGTGCTGGAAGCGGGTGGTTATCACGTTCTCCTGGCACGCCAACTGCGCTGCTGTGGCCGGCCCATGCTCTCCAAGGGTTTGGTGGAGGATGCCCGCCGCCTCGCGCAGCACAATGTAACCGTGCTGGCGCCTTACGTCGCCCAGGGTATGCCGGTGATTGGCCTCGAGCCGAGCTGCATCCTGACGCTGCGCGACGAGTACCTGGGTCTGTTACCCCATCAAACCGATGCCCAGCGGCTGGCGGACAACAGCTTCACAATCGAAGAATTCCTGCAGCGGCACGTGCAGCGTGGTGGCCGGCCGTTGACCTTCCGTCCCTCGGCTGCATCGCTGCTCCTGCACGGCCACTGCCATCAAAAAGCCCTGGTCGGCACCGAACCAGCCCGCGCCCTCCTGCAGCTCCTGCCCGGCTGCACCGTGCACGAAACCGACGCCGGCTGCTGCGGGATGGCCGGTTCGTTTGGTTACGAGGCCGAGCACGCCAGCCTCAGCCGGCACATCGCCGAGGACCGCCTGCTGCCCGCGCTGGACGCCCACCCCGACGCCACGATCATCGCCAGCGGCGTTTCGTGCCGCGAACAAATCGCCTTCCTCACCGGCCGGCCCGCCTACCATCTGATCGAGGCATTGGCCCAGGGCCTGGACTAAACAGCACCGATTGGCGCACACACAGACACACCCACGACAACCAATCCAAAATCCAAAATCCAAAATCGAAAGCCCGTTTGCCTGTGGGCTAAGTTGACGGTATAATAGCGCTGTCCCCAGTCTCATTGCTCTGCCGCCGCAGGAGACAGCCATGCCCGCACCAGCAGCGACAACCGATAACCTGGAGCCAATCCTGGCACGTTTTGCGGGAAAGGGGCGCGCCCACCTGCTGCCCTGTCTGTGGGCTGTGCAGCAGGCGACGGGCTGGTTGTCACCTGAACGGGTGGCCCGGGTCGGGGCCGTGCTCAACGTGCCGTTGGCCGACATCTTTGGCGTCATCGATTTCTACACGATGCTGTACGCGGCACCACACGGCCGCCACCTGCTGCGGGTGTGCGACGATGTAGCCTGTTATCTGGCGCATCCCCATGGGTCACCGGCCGTGCTGGAAACGATCGCGGCAGCCACCGGTTTGCGCGAACACGGCGATACCACGCCCGACGGTAGATTCACCCTCGAGTTGATGCCCTGCCTGGGGCGCTGTGCCGAAGCACCGGTCATGCTGATCGATGACCTGGCCATCGGCCACGTCGATCCCGCCGCGCTGACAACACACCTGCAGACCGATCCCGCAAACGCTGCCGGTCACCAGCGTCCTCCCCAGGTGGGCGGCGATCGGGCGATTACGACCTGGATTGGCCGCATCGACCCGCTCGACCTGGAAGACTACACGGCACGCGGCGGGTTTGCCGCGCTGCGCACAGCACTCACCGGCCTGACGCCAGCCGACGTTTTACAGCGCCTGGAGGATTCCGGTCTGGTCGGCCGCGGCGGCGCTGCTTTCCCCACTGGTGTCAAATGGCGAGCCGCCGCCGGCGAAGCAGCCTCGCCCAAGATGGTGGTCTGCAACGCCGACGAAAGCGAGACCGGCACGTTCAAGGACCGCATCCTGCTCGAAGGTGATCCCTACCGGCTGGTCGAGGCCATGGTGCTGTGCGCCTACGCCATCCGGGGCGAAGGTGAAGCTCAGGGCTACATCTATCTGCGCGGCGAGTACGCGGCCTTACAGCCGCAAATCGAACAGGTGCTGGACACCTGCCGGCGCGCTGGCTACCTGGGCCGGCAAATTCTGGGCACGCCACTCGACTTCGACATCGAGCTGCGCCTGGGTGCCGGTGCCTACGTGTGCGGTGAAGAGACCGCCCTGTTCGAGTCGATCGAAGGCAAACGCGGCATGCCGCGCCTCAAGCCACCGTTTCCGACCCAGGCCGGGTTATTTGGCAAACCCACGGTCATCAACAACGTCGAAACCTTTTTCAACATCCCCGACATCGTCCAGCACGGACCGCTGTGGCTGCGCCAGCACGGCACAGCCCTGTCGCCCGGTACCAAGCTGTTCTGCGTCAGCGGGCGCGTCCAGCATCCCGGTCTGTACGAGCTGCCGCTCGGCCGGTCGCTGCGCCACCTCATTTACCAGCAGGCGGGTGGTCCACTTCCCGGTCACAAGGTCACAACCGTGCTGCTGGGCGGCGCTGCCGGTACGTTCGTCGGCCCAGAGCACTTCGACGTGGCGCTGGACTGGCAGTCGCTGCGTGAAATTGGCGCCACCCTCGGTTCGGGGGCGGTGATGGTGCTGGACGAAACGGTCGACCGCTGGGAGGTGCTGCGGCGGGTGGCACACTTTTTTGCCCACGAGTCGTGCGGCAAGTGTTACCCCTGCCAGATGGGAACGCAGCGTCAATGGGAAATGGTGGCGCGTATGCAGCGCGGTGACGTTCGCGCCACGGATCGCGGCGACCTGGAAGATCTGGCGGCGACCCTGCGCGATGCGTCGATCTGCGGTCTCGGTCAGACCGCCACCGCAGCCGTGGTAAGTGCAATCGACCTATGGGGACTGGCACCAGGTGCCGAAACAGGATAGTCATTCACGCGCTCCACCGAGCCGTGGATAAACACACCTCTGCGCACCTGGCGTCTTCGAGCGTGATACATTCTGT
>JAYRNS010000875.1:0-7485 GCA_041912075.1 Anaerolineae bacterium | reverse complement strand
CTGGGGCGAGCGCTGGTTCATGCAGCATCTGGTGGACGGCGATCCCGCGGCCAACAACGGCGGCTGGCAGTGGACCGCTGGTGTAGGAACGGACGCCGCGCCCTATTTTCGGGTCTTCAACCCCGTCATACAGGGGCAGAAGTTCGATCCAAATGGGGATTACGTGCGCCAGTGGGTGCCAGAGCTGGCAGGCGTCGCGGGACGTGTCATCCACGAACCCTGGCAAATGTCAGCCGCCGAACAGCGGACCGCCGGCTGCATCATTGGCAAGGACTATCCGATGCCTATCGTCGATCATCGCGCCGCGCGCGAGCGTACCCTGGCCGCGTATGCGGTGGGGGAGACCGCGAAATGACGCTAATCGGCGCGAACCCCTCCAGATCGAGGAATGAGACCACAATGGCATGACTGAAATACGGCCCATTGCCACGCTCAGCGCGTTCAATGCTGTACAGTGCGGCGCGGCCAGCGTCGAACCACTGGCACAGGGATGGCGCTTCTGCGTCGGACCCAGTGTCACCACTGCCTACAGTAACGCTCAAATCGATGACTACCAGGGCGTGTCACGATCTGCGCTGCACTGGCAGCCACCGGTGACGCTGTCGTTACGCGCCCGTTTTTCGCACCCCATCGGCGAGCTTTTGGGGACGGCCGGCTTTGGCTTTTGGAACGACCCGTTCATGATGAGCGGCAGCCGCACGCCGGCTCTACCGCGCGCCGTGTGGTTCTTCTACGCGTCACCGCCGTCCAACATGCAGCTGGCACACGGTGTTCCGGGGCAGGGCTGGAAAGCAGCCGTCATCGATGCGCAGCGTCCGCTGTTCTATTTCCTGGCGCCTGCGGCACTTGTTGGCATACCCTTGATGCGCTGGCGCCGGGCATACGATACCCTATGGCCGCTGGCCCAGACTGCGATGGGCATAGCCGAAGCGCCGGTGTTGGCAAACATGACCGAGTGGCACACGTATCGTTTGTCCTGGGCACCAAACCTGGTGCATTTCTGGGTAGACGACACCCTGGTCCAGGTGACCACCCGCGCCCCACGCGGCCCGCTCGGTCTGGTCATCTGGCTCGACAACCAATACATGGTCGTGACCCCACAAGGCCACCTGCGTCACGGCCTCCTCGCCACGCCTCGTACCCAATGGATGGAGATAACCGACCTCCAGGTGGGATAGAAAAAGGGGCCAGGAGATGATGCTGCCACCACCCCCCAGCCACTTTCCACTATACCCTACTCCCTACTCCGTACTCCCTACTCCTACCCCTCAATTCAAAACCACTTCACCCTGTGCCCGCGGCGTACTGCCGTTCGTGCTGTCGACATGGACTTCGTGCAGCGGCAAGAGCGCCACCTGCAGGGCTTCGTCGATCCGCTCCACGGGTACAAACGTCATGGCGCTGCGCACTTCATCCGGCAGATCATCCAGATCGCGCTCGTTGCGCTTCGGCAGAATGACCGTCGTCAGACCGGCCCGGTGCGCCGCCAGCACCTTCATCTTGATCCCGCCCACCGGCAGCACCCGGCCGCGCAGGGTGATTTCGCCGGTCATGCCGACGTCGCTGCGCACGGGGCGTCCACTGTACAGGCTGGCCATCGCCATGACCATCGTCACACCAGCGGATGGGCCATCCTTGGGAATGGCACCGGCCGGCACGTGCACGTGCACGTCGCTGGTCTCGAACAGCTCGGCGTCGACCTGCAAGTGGCTGGCCTGCGAACGCACGTAGCTGTGGGCGATCTGCGCACTTTCGCGCATCACGTCCCCCAGCTGCCCGGTCAGGGTCAGCCCCCCCTTGCCCTTCATGCGCGTCGCTTCGATAAAGAGGATATCGCCGCCCACGGCGGTGACTGCCAGACCGGTGGCGATGCCCGGAATTTCGATCGACTCGCGTGATTCGGACTCGAAGCGTTCCTTCTTCAGATCGTTGCGCACCATCTCGGGTGTAACCTCGACGTGGCTCGCCTCGCCGGCCGCGATCTTGACCACGGCCTTGCGGCAGATGGCGCCGATCTGGCGCTCCAGGTTACGCACACCGGCTTCGCGCGTGTAGTCTTCGTTGATCTTGTGCAGTGCCTCTTCGGAAAAGGTGATTTCGCCCTCGCGCAACCCATTGGCGCGCATCTGCCGTGGTACCAGAAAACCCTGGGCAATGCGGATCTTCTCGAACTCAGTGTAGCCGTCGAGCAAGATGATCTCCATCCGGTCGCGCAGCGGCGGCGGGATCGTCTCCAGCTGGTTGGCGGTCGTGATGAAGATCACGTCGCTCAGGTCGAAGTCGACGTCCAGGTAGTGATCCCTGAACGCATGGTTCTGCGCCGGGTCGAGCACTTCCAGGAGAGCGCTGCTTGGGTCACCGCGCCAGTCGGAACCAATCTTGTCGACCTCGTCCAGCATAAAGACCGGGTTGCGTGTGCCGGCCCGTTTGATGGCCTGGATGATCCGGCCAGGCATCGCACCGATGTACGTGCGGCGGTGGCCACGGATCTCGGCCTCGTCGCGCATGCCGCCCAGGCTCATGCGGGTGAACTTGCGGCCCAGGGCACGGGCAATCGACTGGCCCAGACTGGTTTTGCCGACGCCGGGCGGGCCGGCGAAACAGAGAATGGCGCCCATGGCCTCACTGGCCGCGCTCTCTTCACCCTCTTCCACCTGCAGGCCGCGCTCGCGCACCAGCTTGCGCACCGCCAGGTATTCGATGATGCGGTCCTTGACGTCCTGCAGGTCGTAGTGATCTTCGTCCAGCACGCGGCGCGCGTGGTTGATGTCGAGCTGATCCTCGCTGAAGGTGTTCCACGGCAGATCGACCAGCCAGTCCAGGTAGGTTTTGATGACCGAATACTCGGCGGCCTGCGGTGGCATACCCTCCAGACGCTTGAGCTCACGCAGTGCCTCTTTGCGCGCTTCCTCGGGTAGATTGGCGTCGTCGATCTTCTTGGCGTATTCGTCGTTGACCGACTGGGCCTCGTCGGTTTCACCCAGCTCTTTCTGGATCGCCTTGAGCTGCTGGCGCAGATAATACTCACGCTGCGCCTTGTCCATCTCCTCGCGCGCCTCGGACTGGATTTTCTGCCCCAGGGTTAGGACTTCGCGTTCGTGCAGCAGGTGGCCAACGAGGATGCGCAGTTTTTCGCGCACGTCGTCGACTTCGAGGATACCCTGGCCGTCTTCGATTTCCAGGCGCAGGTTGGCGGCGACGAGGTAGGCGAGGTAGCGCGGATCGTCGACCTGGTCGAGGAAGTTGCCAACTTCATCGGGCAGGTTGGGTGACAGCGCCACGACTTCGCGCGCCAGATCGCGCAGGCTGCGCACGAGCGCATCCATCTCGACACCTGGCACGACCGTGTCCGGTGCCAGGTCGATTTTGGCCGTCAGGTAAGGTTCGGTGGTCAGCCAGTGCTCGATGCGGAAGCGTTCGAGGCCCTGGACCACGACCTGCAGGTTGTTGTCCGGCGCACGTACGACGCGGTGGATCATGGCCAGCGTGCCGGTTTCGAAAATCTGGCCGGGCAAGGGTTCCTCGATCGTGCCGTCCTTCATCGTGAGCAAACCAATCAGGCGGTTGCCCTGCAGCGCGTCTTCGATCAGCTTGACCGAACGCGGAATGCCCACGGCCAGCGGCAGCACGGAAAACGGATACGCGACCGTGTTGCGCAGCGGCAGGATTGGAAGCTCGCTGGGCAGATTCGCCAGCCGCTCGGTTGTTCGATCTGGTTGCATAAAGTTTGCCATCTCTGTCACACTCCCTTTTCTACCACGACTCTTTAGATTACTCATAATCTTCGCTACGATTCCAGTGGTACCTGTTTTTGATTTTTTGTCATCGTTGGCCACGTCTGTTTTGTCCTTGTCTGCGCCAAAGGCACGCAGCGACGCTCATACCACAGGCCGGCCACCGTTAGCGTGACCGTAGGGCCGCCAGCTGGCGGAAAAGCTCTTTCTCCGGCGCGCTCAAGTTACGTGGGATTTGCAGGTCGACCTCGGCGTACAAATCACCCGGTCGTTCGGGACTCTTCAATTGTGGCATGCCCTGACCACGCAGACGAAAGGTCTTGCCGTTGGGTGTCTCCGGCGGCACGGTCAATACCACGCTGCCAGCCATGGTCGTCAACGGCACCTCACCACCCAACATGGCTGTGTACAGGTCGACCGGCACCTTGACGTACAGGTCATCGCCGCGCCGCTCGAAACGGGGGTGCGGCTTGACCTCGATCACCAGGTAGAGGTCGCCGGCGGTTGCACCGCCCGCACCGCTGCCGCCTTCACCACTGAGACGCACGCGCGAACCGCTGGCGACACCGGGTGGGATCTTCACTTCGACCGTGCTGCCGTCTTCCCGCCGCAGCAGTCGCGTGGCACCGCTGAAGGCTTCCTCCAACGTAACTTCCACAGGCTGTTCGTAGTCGCGTCCGCGGCGCGCCCGCGGGGCAGTGCGTGACATGTCCGCAAATGGGTCGGCCCCGGCCGCGGTGCCGCGCCGGCCGCCGCCGAACAGCATCTGGAAAAAGTCGGAAAATCCGCCGCCACCCGTACTGCGGCCGCCAAACAGCTCTTCGAATTCTTCCTGGCTCACGGTGCGCGTATAGCCCTGGCCACCAGGTTGGCTGGCCCAGCGTGACCAGTCGAAACCGCCGGGCTGCGCACCGGTGCTCTGGTACTGCTGCCACTGTGCGCCAAACTGGTCGTATTTGGCACGTTTCTCCGGGTCCGACAGAACTTCATAGGCTTCGTTGATGTCCTTGAAACGTTCCTCGGCCCCTTTGTCGCCCGCGTTGACGTCCGGATGGTGTTGGCGTGCCAGTTTGCGGAAGGCTTTTTTGATCTCTTTCTCGTCCGCTTTCCGGGACACGCCCAGAATCTGGTAATAATCTTTTGGCTGCATGGCACGCTCCCCCAGAACCTACTGGCTCACGATCACCCGCGCCGGGCGCAGGAGCTGGCCATGGGCCAGATACCCTTTTTGCACCACCTGCACCACCGTACCCGGTGCCACGTCACTGGCCGCCATCACGGCCACCGCTTCGTGCACGGTCGGGTCGAAGGGTTGGTGTAGTGCGTCCAGCGGCGTAATGCCCGCCTGGGCCAGGGTATGCAGCACCCCGCGCAGCGTAGTTTCGACACCTTCACGCAACGCGGCCACCTGACCACTGTCGTGTTCGATGGCCATCTCCAGGTGGTCGATAAACGGCAGCAGAGAACGCACGAAGTTTTGTTTGGCCTGCTCCGCTTCATCGGCGTAACGTTTTTGCCAGCGTGTGCGCAGCTCGGTCGATTCGGCCTGAACCGCAGCCAGGGTGTTCTGCACCGCCTGCAGTTCGGCGCGTGCCGTTGACAGCTGGGTTTGCCAGGTGTCGGCCTCTTCCTGCACGGCGGCCGCGTGGGTCTGCCAGGCGGCCGCCTCACGCTGCGCAGCCTGGTACTGTTTCTGATGGCCCGCGGCCTGGCGCTGCGTGGCTTCGGCCTGCGCCTGCCACTCGGCGGCCGCGGCTCGCGCCGCCTGCAGCTCTCTGGTCAATTCGTCGATTTCGTTCTGCAACCTGGCCACCACCTGTGCGCTGTCTGGCAGATTAGACGAAGCGCCGGTGGCTGGCGTCACGGGCCAGACACGCGGCCGACCGGGCGAGCCGTCTTCCAGCTCAGGTCGCGGCGCGCGCGGCCCACCCGCCGGCGCCCCGCGGCTGGTACGGCGGTTTGGTGTATAAAATCGTTCCCAATACGGATCGTATTCAAACATCGTCATCACCTAGTCATCCCCGTTTTCCGATTTACAAAGTCTACGAGCCGGCGGAAATCGGACAGTAACTCCTATAACAAAAACATGCGGTCTGGGCAAATTCCTCCTCGACCGCTGCGTTAAGCATACACACCTAACGTTTGAATTACGTTTGATTCTGGCCCCGCATCGAAATTGGCGACGTGACTTTGCCGGTGGTGCACATTCGATTCGTTCATGCGTTCTGCCGCAGGCATTCGTCGACGGCCGCGCCCCAGATCTGAGCTGCACCTTCGCCGGTTGAGAGATTGACAAAGCTGGGGGTCGATGGTAGCATTTGGGCGATCCTGGATTCGCACCCATAGATCGGTGTGCCGTGGGCCTTCGCCCCTTGTGTCTACGCCAGGATCCGCACGCCCAGGGAAACCTTCATCCATGCCGCCACCGCGTTTGCCCGATACGCTCGAGTTCGCCGTCAGGGCGCAGTTTCGTGCCGCGTGGGCCAGCGAGCCGGCCGTCGTGGGTGAATACGCCGCCCGCATGCTGAAGCGTCTAGCGCTACCGAACTGGACACTCGAATGGTCGTTGCCCGGTTGGTTGGGCGCCAGTCTGGGGCTGTCCCTGCCCGTGGTCACCGATCTGACGCTGGCGAATGTCTTTGGCCTGGCGTGTATCAAGCTCCAGGATGACCTGATCGACAACGAGATCGGTGACGACGCCCGCCCGCTGGCGCTGTTAGTGTCGACGGCGCTTCAACGGAAATGGCTTTTGGTCTACGCCAGGCTTCTGCCGGGCACATCACTGTTCTGGGATCGTTTCGAGTCTTACATCACGCAGTGGGAGCAGGCGACCCTGGCCAGCCGCCAGCCAACCTCTAAACCTTTTGCTGACTGGACCGCTGACGATTTACTCGTCCTCGGCCATCGTGGTGCCCCCCTGAAGAGCTGCGCGGCCGCTGGTTGTGTCCTGGTGGGCCGGGCGGAAATGATTCCGCAGTTGGATACGCTGCTCGATCATCTGCTGATTGGGGCGGTACTGCTGGATCATGCCGTGGACTGGTCTGACGATCTGGCGCAGGGACACCCTAACGCATTCGTTGCCTGTTGTTCAACGCTGCCCCAGGTGCCGCTGCACGTTGATGCGAACCGGCGGGCGGTCCTGGAAGAAATGATGATCGGCGGGGCCGGGCGGTCCTATTTCCGCCTGCTGCGCCGTGAGCTCACCACGGCACAGGTGCTGGCCCGCCAGGCCGGTTGTGAGGATCTTGCCGGCTATTTGTCGTGGCTGGACCGTGCCGCAATGTCGTATCGCAAGGAACTGGTCATCGCTGCGCGTGAGCGTCTGCGGCAGCTCGTAGGGCCTTTGATCCGGCCTGTCGAGACCGCGTGACGCTGCCAGTGTTTACGATAGAATAGAAGGAGATGTGTTTATGGCAACCCAAGCCCAGATGGACCGTTTGGTTGGTAAGGCATTGTTCGATGCCGAGTTTCGTGCGCTGCTGCTGGCCGATCCGGAGAAGGCTGCGCGCAAGCTTCGCTACCGGCTCACCACCATGCAAGCCTCGCACATCGCGCGCCTGAATGCGGACGAGCTGGACAAGTTGGCGGCGGCCTTCGTAAACGCCGTCGATTTGCGCGACAGTATTGGCATCGGTTTCTGGTAAACCATGCGGCGTCAGCGGATGCCGATGACAGGAAACAGGTAACTCTGCATCAGCTGGTTGAGCAGGAAATAGATCAGCGGGCTGGTCGCCACCAGGATCGCACGCAG
>JAYRNS010000874.1:0-12596 GCA_041912075.1 Anaerolineae bacterium | reverse complement strand
GGATCAACCGGCACAAAGGTGACGTCGGCATCCTCACAACCGGCGATCAGCGCCAACATGGTGTCGACCATTTCGTGGGTCAAGGCCCGCAGGTCGGCGACGGTCAAGCCGGCAGTCAGCTCGCTCAACGTCACCTGCTTATCGTTCAGCCGGTCGAATGTCAGCATGGATGACTCACTTTCCATGATATAGGGCGTGCTGGGTGATTGGACGGCCTCTTTCATTCCAGGTCACCCCGGGTCGTGTCACAAATCTGCCTCCATCCATTCCACTCATCCATTCCTCGCGCGGCCGTCAACGAATGGGAGAACGAATCAACGAATCGCGTGTTCGCGCCTGTAGCCGGACATTCAATTCGTTCCCCGAATCCGGTGACAGCAATCCACTCCCAACACTTCTGGTGCCGAGCTGGTGCTCGGCGCTCCCTGGGAATCCGTTCCCCGAGGGTGGGACACGGTCCCACCCTCGTTGACAGTAATCCGCTCCAATCTTCACCTACTCCCTACTCCGGACTCCCTTCTCCCTCCCCAAAGTTGCGAGAGTGGTGAGAGAGGTGTGATAGACTACTGAGAGTTCCACGCGTGTAGACTATGAGCACCGGTACAACCTAATCCTGCTCGTTGGGGAAAGCACGTGCACCGCCCACGCGGTGGGGATCCCCAGTACTCAATGAGCTTCTTGGACCTGGTCCAGGGAGGTCAGTTGAGATGCGCGCAGGTGTCGTTCGTGTCGTTCTGATCTGCATCCTGTTTTTTGTTGTGGGGTTGGTCTCCAGCGCTGCGGTACCTCCAACCGCCGTTCTAGCCGATTTGGCGGCTGAAGACCTACTCATGGGTGCGTCCCGAAGCGCTGCACCGTCGGCTGTTGCGCTGGGGCGGCTGGATAATTGTAACGACCTGAGCTGTGGCTGATGAGGGATGTCTGCGGGGTTTGACGAATGCTGGGGGGAGCGATCCCGCTCCCCCTGATTTACAGAGCGTCGAGGTGTTCCTGCACCATCGCCACCAGGCCGGCATGGGCAGCAATACCGGCCAGGCTCTCCAACTCGTGCAGCGCCTCCACATAGGCAGCACGTGCCTGGTCTGGGCGGCCCATGGCGTGGTAAGTCAAGCCAAGACCGTCGAGTGCATTGACGACACCGCTGCGATCGTCAAGCGAGCGCAGCGCTTCGATAGTCCGCTGGTAGTACGATTCGGCGGCTTCGTAGCGCCCCAGCATCCGTAGGGCCCGCGCGATCCCCTGCCACGTCAAACGTGTGCGCCCTTCCCCGTATTGGCGCATAATCGCCTCGGCCCGCAGGTACAGTTCCAGCGCTTTCTCGGCATCGCCCTGTTCGATGTGCACGTTGCCCAATGTGTAGAGCGCCGCACCCAGGTTGACCGGATCGCCAACTTCCTCGAACAGCTGGATGGCGCGTTCGCCACAGACCGCAGCCTCAGCCAGGCGGCGCGACCAACGATAGGCCATGCTCAGGTTATTGAAGGCAAAGGCCGTCGTGCGTGGTTGGTCATGCCGCTCGCACAAGGTCACCGCGCGGTGGCCATGGGTGATGGCGGTGTCCCAGTCAGATGCATCGAACGCCAACATGCCGAGAACCAGATAACAGTAACCTAACTCGGGATGATCGTCGTTGAGCAGGGCGACGGCAGTCTCAACGAGGGGATAACCCTCGGCGGCCCGGCTCTGCATGTGGGCGATGTACGCGGCCCGGCTCAAGGCACGGGCCTGGCCGCGCGGCTGAGCCGCCGCGGCAAATCCCGCCGCCGCAGCCTCCAGGCACTGGCGGGCTTCTGCATACTGGCCCACAGCCTGCAGCAGGATGCTCAGCTGCAAACGCAGCTCGGCACTGGCGCCCGTATCCCCTTGTGCGTCGCTGATCGCGATACCTTTCTCCAGGAACGGCATCCAGTCTTCGCGTAAACCGGCCTGTTCCAGCTGCGGCGCCAGCGTCTGCAAGAGGTCACCGGTCAGCGGCCAGATGGTGGGCAGGTCCAGGGCATAACTCAGGACGTGCAGCGTCTGCTGGCGCACGTCCTCCGGCAGCGGCGTTCCGGCGCGCTGTACGTCGGCATGCACGCGGGCCGCGCTGCGTTGAATGTGCTGGCGAAACAGCTCGGGATAGTCAGGTTCGCGGGGAGTTTCGGCCATGCGCATCAATCCTGGCCCGGCGCGTGCCAACGTGCCACTTGTTCGTGCAGAAACGTCCGCGTGAGGTTGTGAATGGTGTAGCGGCGCTCGTGCAGGTCACCATGCCCGTCCACCAGGTTCAAAGCCACCAGGTGCTCCAGCGCGGCGCGGACGTCGGACACACCCAGATCGCTCACTTCAGCCAGGTAGTCAAGCGTACCACCGCGCGCGCTCACCAGCGGCATGGCCAGGAATGCCTGGCGCGTGGTGCCGTCCAACTCATCCCACGCCCGGCGGTAGATGAATTGGTACAGATTCTCGATACTGGCACCGCGTGCGGCCGTCAGGTCGCTCAGCACCGTGTCCAGGGCGTGCGTGTGGGTCAGCCCCACGACCAGACGCAGCGCCAGCGGGTTCCCCCCCACGGTCACATAGATCGGCTGCAGCTCACGATCTGCGGCCGCGTTGAGCGCCGGCAAATTGCGCAGTGACGCCTCCCAGCGGACAAATGCCAGGGCACTCGGTTCGTCCAGCTGTGGGACCGGGTAGTGAAAGATGTCCGCCTCGGCAAACAAGCTCTGGCGTGAGGTCAAGATAAAGCGTGTTGGGTTGGCCAGGCTGCGCAGGATGGGCAGCAGGCTGCTGACGTCCACCATCGTCTCGAGATTGTCGATCACGATGACGTGCGCTTTCTCCTTGAGGCGCGCCCGCAGGGCATCCTGGCGCTCAGCGTGGGGGCGCAGCGCCAGACCAGGCAGATCGGTCAGGAGCTGGCTGACGAGGGCATCGACGAGGGCATCCGCCGTAAGAACCGGCTTGCTCACCGCGCGGATGGCGCCACCCAGGCTAAAGACCTGCGTACGTGCGCTGACCCAGCCAATTTCGACGTTGAGGTCGGTCTGGACGAGCTGGCGCAGGAGCGCATCGGCCAGTGACGTCTTGCCAATGCCACCTGTCCCCTCGATCGCCAGCAGCCACGGTGGTTGGGGGCTGTCCAGCATGGCGCGCAGACGGGTCAGCTGATCTTCGACGCTGATCAGGCGTGAGTAGGTGGAAGCTTCCAGCCGTTGTGTCAGCTGCGTGATGCGGTTGGTGCGGGCGGCGTCCTCCTGCCGCTGGATGATGGCGGTGAGCAGAGTCAGGCCATCACCCTGCCGCCGGTACAACGTGGCGTCGGACAAATTGAACCGGTTGGCCACGCGATGTGCCGGCTGTGCATCGAGAAAACGCTGGCGCAGGATGCTGGCCTCGAGGACATGCGTGGTCTGCAGCGTTTGCAACGCGTGCAGCAGCAGCTCATTCGTGATCTCGCGATCGCTCCTGCGCGTCAGGGCACGTGCCTGCTGCACGAGGTAGAGCGCGCGCAGGGGACTGCCAGTGCTCGGTTCGCGGTGCCACAGTTTGAGCGCGGCATACACGTCATCGACCTGGACGGTGAACGGGTGTGTCTCGTCTCCGGTCATCTATGTCTCTCGCGCCAGGTTTGGGCGGGGATTGGCGCCGCTGGATGATAGCACAGCCAGGGCCGCGCGTCAATCTCACTTCACTAACCGCTCAGTAATTTTGCTACTTTGCCAGTAAATATCAATCGGCCCCGCGCCCGGGTCATTTGACCGCATCTGGAATCTATGCTACACTTTTTGCTCTCAATAGATCGATGGTTTCACCTGAAGCGTACGATCGACCCCTGTCAGCCTGACCGCTATCTGGCCACGGTACCAATCTACACCATCTACCGCGTGCGAAGAAAGTCAAACTGTTGGTCCTGGAAATGCCACAAAGGAGCATATGAAGATGAGCGAACCATTCCTGGCCGAAATCCGTATACTTTCGTTCAACTTTGCCCCCCGGGGTTGGGCGCAGTGCAACGGGCAGTTACTGCCCATCAACCAGAACCAGGCCCTGTTTTCGCTGTTGGGCACCACCTATGGCGGCAACGGCCAAACCACCTTTGCCTTGCCCGATCTGCGCGGGCGGGTGCCGGCCCACACCGGCAACGGCGTCACCCTCGGTGAACGAGCGGGTGAAGAAAACCACACCCTGACGGTGTCGGAGATGCCGGGACATATTCACCTGGCACAGGCTTCGAGCCAGACCGCGAACGCAGCCACCCCCACGGCGAATGTCCTGGCACAGTCAGGCCAAATCTACGGTTCAGCCAGCAGCCTGGTGGCGATGCGCAACACATCGATTGCGCCGGTCGGCGGCAGCCAGCCGCACGTCAACATGCAGCCCTTCACGGTGCTGAACTTCGCCATTGCCCTGCAGGGCATTTTCCCATCGCCCAATTAAGGAGGAGCCAACATGGGTACACCGTATGTGGGTGAAATCAGAATGTTCGGGGGTAATTTTGCCCCGGCCGGGTGGGCGTTTTGCGATGGCCAGCTGCTGAGCATCAGCGAAAACGAAACACTCTTTCAGCTCATTGGGACGACCTACGGTGGTGATGGGCAGACCACTTTTGCCCTGCCCGACTTGCGTGGTCGCCTCCCCGTGCACATGGGTCAAGGTCCCGGCCTGTCATCTCGCATCATTGGTGAGATGGGTGGCGTGGAATCGGTTACCGTCACGACCGGCCAACTCCCAGCACACAGCCACGCACTCCTTGCATCATCGGCCACGGCCACGGCGAGCAGCCCGGCCGGCAACGTGCCCGCCAGCTCCACGACGATCGATCTCTATACGACGGCGGATCCCACCGACGCACTGGCGGTCACATCCCTGGGCGGTGCCGGCGGCTCGCAGCCCCACGACAACATGATGCCCTACCTGTGCATCAGCTTCATCATCTCGCTGTACGGCATTTTCCCATCACCGAGCTAGGAGCCTACAATGTCTGATCCATATGTCGCTGAAATTCGTATGTTTGCCGGCAATTTTGCGCCGCGCGGGTGGGCTTTGTGCAACGGACAGATACTGCCGATCTCACAGTTTACCGCCCTGTTCTCGCTGCTCGGCACCACGTACGGCGGTGACGGCAGGTCCACTTTTGCCTTGCCGGACCTGCAGGGCCGGACACCGATGCACGCTGGCAGCGGTCCGGGTCTGAGCCCACACTTTCTCGGGGAACAAGCGGGCGTCGACAGCGTCACGCTGCTGTCATCTGAAATGCCCAGCCACAGCCACGCGCTGCTTGGCACCAATGCGCGTGCCGGTGTGGGTTCACCCGATGGCAATACTTTGAATCGTTCGGTCGGTGAGAACGCCTATCAGACCACGTCGACGAGCAGCCTGGTGGCGATGGCCCCCGCGATGGTGGCACCGGTTGGGGGCAATCTGCCGCACAACAACCGGCAGCCGTACCTGACGGTCACCTTTATCATCGCGCTGCAGGGCATCTATCCCCCGCGCTCGTAGTCTAGATCGTCGCATGCCATCGAGCTGGTATTCCATGCTGCGCTCGGCCACCGACCGGCTGCTCGATCCGCAAAGCAGCCGGTCGGTTGTTCGGGCAGCGATTTTGGAGCTGCACACGGTCTTCGCCGCGATCACGGGTATCCGCGGAGATAGCACGCAGCCGCAGTTCGACGAAGACTCGTGGCTCGGCCAGGGATATGCGGTATCTCCCTACGTGGCTGCCCGCTGCCTGGTGGAGGTTTTTCGTACCCAGCAGTTTGTGCGTGGTGCGTACGCCGCCATCCAGGTAGCCCGCAGGCGCTTTCCAGAACAGCGGCTGCACATCCTGTATCCCGGCTGCGGACCGTATGCCACGTTGATCCTGCCGCTGGCCACGCAGTTCAGCCCGGCCGATTTTCAAGTCACGCTGGTCGATGTCCATGAGCCCAGCGTGACCGCCGTACGCCAGCTCGTAGAGACGCTCGAACTGGACGATTTCATCCATGACATCGTCCAGACCGACGCCATGACGTACTCGCCACCTGCCGATCAGCCGTTTCACATGCTCGTGCTGGAGGTGATGCAGGGTGCGCTGGCCAGGGAACCGCAGGTCGCTTTGACCCTGCGCTTTCTGCCCCGGCTGGTACCCGGCGGCCTGCTGGTGCCCGGACGCATTACGGTCGATGCCTGCCTGACCAGCCGGGACCGTGAGGATTTTGGCACGTTGATCCGGCGTGATCCGGATGGGTTCCCGGTGGACCACAGCGACCTGACACGCGCACGCATTCCCTTGGGGCAGCTCATCGCCCTGCAAGCAGGCAGTGGGTGGACACTCGCCCACGAACAACCATGCGAGGGGGATACTCTGCCACCTGTGACGATCCAGGTGCCCCCACGACCACCGGAGATCGACCAATTCATGCTGTTGACACGCGTGGAGGTCCATCCACCCTTTACCATCGCCGAATACCAATCCGATGTGTCGCATCCGGTGATCCTCCCGGAGCTGAACGGGATTGCCAGCGGGTCAGAGGTCACGTTTGCCTACACGTTTGGCCGTAAACCGGGTTTTCGTTACCAGGTGCGACCAGCCGGCTGTGCCTGAACCAAGGACGATCCTTTTTTCATGTATCATGATATTCAGTTACGTCCCGCCACTGATCAGGACCTGGCGTTTTTGTACCGGGTCTATGCGAGCAGTCGCGCCGACGAAATGGCGCTCGTTCCCTGGGATGATGAGCAAAAAGCGGTGTTTCTGAAGATGCAGTTTCAGCTGCAGCACAAGTACTATCATGAACAGTTCACGCGGGCGCGCTTCGACCTGATCGAGTTGGATGGCAAGCCGGTTGGGCGGTTGTACGTCGAAGAGCGGCCCGACGAAATCCGCATCATCGATATTGCCCTTCTGGAGGCGTTCCGCAGCCAGGGGATAGGCTCGCAGCTGCTGGAAAGCATCCTGGCGCGTGGCCAGGAGCTAGGGCTGCCCGTGCGTATTCATGTGGAAAAAAACAACCCGGCCCTGCATCTCTATGACCGCCTTGGATTTCACGTGATCGGAGATCAAGGCGTGTACTATCTCATGGAGTGCGTGCCACGAACATCCGCGGCGAGGAGATCGTAGAAATTGCTCGAAACACTGCAAAGGTCGGACTTCACCGGGTACCTTCACCAGCATTTCACAGTCATGTTGGCTGGGGGTGACACGTTGGATTTACAACTGGT
This sequence comes from Anaerolineae bacterium, assembly GCA_041912075.1. Classification (GTDB taxonomy): domain Bacteria; phylum Chloroflexota; class Anaerolineae; order SSC4; family Amarolineaceae; genus SSC4. The sequence goes on along the minus strand of JAYRNS010000874.1, from coordinate 5,411 downwards.
GGAGGTCATGGCGCTGGGCTCGGCACCGGCCGGGCGCCAGCGCCAGCCGTTTTCACTCATCTTCCGCCATGACCGAACGGATGCCTATCTACCGCAAGGTGTACACACGCTCCACCATGCCGAAATGGGCCAGTTGGAGCTTTTCCTGGTGCCGTTGGGGCCAGCCCCCGACGGCATGCGCTATGAAGCGATCTTTACGTGAGAGAAGGAGCTACGTCATGACTCGATCCCTCGCTCAGCGTCCTCTCGCTGGCTGCCTGCGCGGCCTGCTTGTCGTTCTGTTGTTGTTCATGTTGGCTCCAGCACCGGTGCCGTCCGTGTCTGCCAGCCCACAGGAGCTCGCGCGTCGTGGGATTACCAGGCCGGTGACGGCTGCCCGTCCATCCGCCGTCACCGGTGGGGCGGAACAACCACGGCTTCACACCCACGTGGCTGCCGCCGCGCCCGCTGTCGTTTCCATCGCGGCCACCAAAACCGATCTTCTGCAGAATGACGCCGATGGCAGTGGTGGCCCCACACCGGGCGACACCATCCGCTACACCGTCGTCATCACCAACAGCGGTGATACAGATGCTGCCGGGGTCATCTTCAGCGATACGCCCGACCCCAACACAACCCTTTCGGGTACCCTGCACACCGCACCCGTGGCGTTCAACGACGCGTATACCTCGCTGGGCAACGTCGGGATCTCGGTGCCCACTGGCAGCGGTGTGCTGGCCAACGACATCGACCCCGACAACGTGGTCAGCCTGGCGGTCGCTTCCTTCAGTCCCACCAGCGCAAACGGCGGTGCCGTCAGCGTAACGACCAACGGCAGTTTCACCTACACCCCGGCACCGGGTTTCCGCGGCACGGACAGCTTTAGCTACAGCCTGACCGACAACGATCCGCTGACCCCAAACAGCACGGGGCAGGTGACCATCCAGGTTGGCCCGGTGATCTGGTTTGTCAACAACACGGCGGCCGGTCCAGGGAGTGGAACCCTCGCCGCACCGTTCAACAGCATCGCCAATTTCATGACGCTGGCGGCTGACCAGGCCGGTGACGTGATCTTCATCTACCGCGGCGATGGCAGCAGCACCAACTATGACACCGGCATCACCCTGCTCGCCAGCCAGCAGCTGATTGGCCAGGGTGTCGACCTGGTGACGGCAGCCGGTGTCACGGTGCCGCCCTTCAGTCCATCGCTGCCCACGGCCACCAGCAACCCGCTGCTGGTCAACAGCGCCGGCGACAGTGTCACCCTCGGCACGGGGAACACGGTCAAGGGGCTGACAATTGGCAACACAGCCGGGGCAGGGCTCAAAGGCAGCAGCTTTGGCACCTTGACGGTGGCTACGGTGACGATCAACGGCAGCGGCCAGATCGTCGATCTGAATACCGGTACCCTGGCCGTCACGTTCGACAGCCTGGCGTCAAGTAGCACAAGCGGCGGGCTCCGGGCCATCGATGTGCAGAACGTGACCGGCAGTTTCACGACGGGTGCCACGACGATCAGCGCGCCGGCCAACGACGCCGTTCGTTTGTTGAACAGCAGCGGCACCACCTTCACCTTCAACGGTCTGACACAGTCCACCACCGGGCAGCGGGGGCTGTTGGCCAGCAGCGCCGGAACCCTCAACATCACGGGCGCGGCCAATACGGCCAGTACGACCAACAGCGTGGCCATCGAAATCAGCAATACGACCATCGGCGCCAGCGGCGTCACCTGGCAAAGCGTGTCGGCCAACGGTGGTGACAAGGGCATCGTGCTGAACAACACCGGTAGCGGTGCCTTCACGGTGAGCGGCACCGGTACGACGGCGGGCAGCGGTGGTACGCTGCAGAATATCAACAAACGCGGTGTCGAGGTGACCACGGCGCAGAACGTTACCCTGAAGAACATGAACCTGACCAACGCCACGTTGGTGCAGGACGTGGCACCCAACACACCCACCTGCACCGACGAGCCAAATGGCAATAACCTCGGCTGTAATGCGCCAGTCTACCTGGTCGATGCGAGTAACGTCGTGTTGAACAACGTGGCGATCAACGGCAGCGTGCAGCAGGGTATCAATGGTAACAACGTCAATGGATTGAGTCTGACGACCGTCACCGTCAGCAACATCGGTAACGAAAACAAGGAAAACGGTCTGCACGTCATCAACCTGTTGGGCACCAATACCTGGAGCACGGTGAACATCAGTGGGTCACGTACGCGCAACGTGTTGATCGAAAACAACCGCGGCGGCTCGACCATCACCGTCAGCGGCTCGACGTTCAACAACGCCGTGCTCGAAGATGGCTTCCACGTGATCGGCGGGAGTGCCGGCGGTCAGAATGCCACGATCAACCTGACCGTGCAAAACAGTACGTTCTCGCAGAATCACAGCGTACAGCTGAAAGCCCACGCCGAAGACAACAGCACCGTGACCGCGAACCTGACCGGCAATACGATCACCGGCATCGCCGCCCAGGTCGGCAATTTCGGTGTCGATCTGGCCGCCCGCGACACGGCCGACTTGAACCTGACGGTGTCCAACTCGACCTTCAACTCGGTGCGCAGCCACGACATCAACCTCTTTGTCTCGGGCGGTGGGGGCGCGGTCGGAACCATCAGCGGCAACACGCTCAACGGTTCGACGGTCGGTGCGGGTATCCGGGTCATTGGCGAAGTGACGACCAACGCCAATCCCACCATCACGATCAACATCGCCAACAATGACATCAATGCCATTGCCGGCACTGGCCTGGCTGGCATCGACGTTCGGGCACGGCGCGGCGTCATCAGCGCCACCGGTCTCGCCAACATCCAGGCAACGGTCAGCAACAACCAGGTGGATGTGACCAACACGGCCGACGCGAACATCCAGTTCTACATCAATTACGGTAACACGCTGTGCGGCAACGTCATCAACAATGCCGCGACCGGGACGCCGTTCTACGGCGATGCCTTTTACGTGGGCAACCCGGTGGCGGGGACCGGCGACCCGGCAGGGATTGCCCAGCTGCAGGGTTGGACAGGCAACATCGATACCACCTGGAACAACAACGGTAATACCCCTGTAAACTCAGCTTTCCTCGATGGCACTGCTACCAGCGGCACGTGCGCCACCGTGCTGCGACCGCCGGCACCGGGCGCGGCCGCGCAGGCATCTGTCCCGGCACAGGGCCAGCCTCAAACCGTGATCCGCCCCGATGACCAGGGCGTCTCGCGCGCGACACCCAGCCTGGTGGCACCAGCTGCCGGCCGTATTGATCCAGCGGCTACCGCTGCCGGGTTGACCGCTGCGCCGGCCGCCGGCTCACCACACGCCCAGGTTGGTCCCTTCACCCTACCGGCCGGCCAACACATCACCATTGTGTTCGACGTGGTCGTCAATGCGCCGCCACCGATCGTCAGCCAGGTGTGCAACCAGGGCTCGGTGGCTGGGAACAACTTCACCACCGTGCTCACTGACGACCCGGCGACCGGTGCACCGGCCGACCCCACCTGCACGCCGCTGCAGACCGGCACCATTCGTATCCACAAGGTTACGCTGCCGGCCGGTGGTACGGGTTTTGGTTTCACGTCTGCGATTCCCGGCCACCTCACCTTCACCCTCAACGACGGCCAGACCGAGGAAATGCTGGCGGTTGTGCCCGGTATCTACACCGTCAGCGAGAATGACCCCGCGCCGGGTGCAATACTGATTGGCCTGGTATGCAATGACGGTTCCAGCGCCGTCCCCAGTACCTATGACGTGGGTACGCGCACGGCAACGATTCGCCTGGAGCCACACGAGACGGTCGAGTGTACGTTCACCAACCACCTGCTGCCACTGGCCATGCTGCTGAGCAAGTCGGTCAACGGACCAACGAGTGTGACGCTGCCGGGTGGTGCGGGTCAGATCGGTTACACGGTTGGTTACACTAATACGAACGCGATCAGCGCTATCGTGACGTTTGTCGATTCACCCAGCATCAATGCGGGTTCGGTGGCTTGTTCGACACCTGGCCAGGTCACGCTGGGCGCCGGCTTGTCAGGTGCGCAACCGGTTGCGTGTGACGTGTCGATCGTCCCCGACCGCTGTGCCCCGATCACTGCGACACTGCAGAACACGGTAACCGCCTCCATCGTGCCGGCGGACATGGCACCGCTGGACCAGTCGGCCAACGCGCCGCCCGTCACCATCACGGTGCCCCCGAGTGATCCCACCAACCCGCTGTGCAATCCGCAGTTCAGCGTGGCCTTGACCAAGACGGTGGGTCTGAGCCCGTCGACGTGCGCAGCCACGAATAATATCACCGTGCCGCCCGGCGGGGTCGACGTGACCTATTGTTTCACCGTGGAAAACACCGGCAATATCACGCTGTCGACGCACAGCCTGGTCGACAACCAGCTGGGCGTCATCCTGAACAACTTCCCGTACTCGTTGCTGCCCGGTGCCACCGCTTATGTCACGGCCACGGCGAATATCACTGAAACGACCGTCAACACGGCGACCTGGACGGCGACCCATGCGGATCCGCCGGGCCAGGCTTCCGCCATGGCGAGTGCCACCGTTGTCGTTGAGCCGCCCACGGCGGTTGGTTTGACTGGCGTAGGCATCGCGACCAGCCGTACGGTGCTGCCGTGGGCGGCACCACTGGCGGTCGCGTTGCTGGCCGCAGGGTTGAGTCTCGGTCTCCGCTGGTGGCACAAGCGGAGGGCCTGGCGTTGATCGTCGGCAGGAGTCCTCGCCGGTTTGGGAAAACCGCTGAGGACTCCTGACTTCCTCGCGACCACCGACATTCTCGGGTTCTCCTGTATTCGTCATCGAAACATAGTCTTGGCGTGCCGGAAAAACACTTTCCGGCACGTTTAGTTTCACAGAAGCGCACCCAACAACCCCACCCGGGCAATTCCAGATCAGCGTTTCAAGTATGTCCACATAGAGGAGAACACCAATGTTTCGACGTCAGGTTGTCACACGTTTGTTGGTCTCAGCGGCACTGCTGGCCTCCATTGCCACGAGTGCGGCCGGACCGGCCCTGGCGCAGGTGAGCGCCGAGGATGGTAACACTGCCAATGCGGGTCGCGCCAGCCAGGCCGTCCGCGAAATTCGTTCCGACATCCCCTTCGGCAAGGACGACGCCAGTTTTGGTGTCGTGCGTGAAACCCCAGCCGGGATCCTCACACCGGCTTCGACCCCTCTCGCCGTGCGGCTGCAAGCCAGTGAGCTGCCGCAGCTGGGCAAACCATTCACTGTTTCATTGCAAGTGCACGCCTACCGCGCAGCTGGTGCTACCCAGGCCAAGATCGAGCTCCCAGCAGGGGCCGAAACGCTGGAAGGACTGACCGAAGCCACGATGGATATGGCCGAAGGTGAGACGCGCGAACTCACGACGCAGCTCGTCTTCAAGGAGCCGGGTGAGTACGCCATCACCGGTCGTGCCCTGAGCACTGTGAG